>NZ_DASWYK010000129.1:0-48898 GCF_036405015.1 Flavobacterium sp.
GGTTTTGGAAGTTATCTTTTTTATAAAACGAATATTGAATATCCGTATTTGACTAAAGACAATCAGAACAATTGGAGCGAGCAATACGAAAAACAGTTTAAAAAATATACGAATCTTGCCCAGCCAACGATTATTGCGGTAAAAAGTAAAGTCGATTTGTTTCCTGAAGAAAATCGTTATGAAGTAAAAGGCAATTATGAATTGATCAATAATTCGGAAAAACGAATTGATAGTTTACTCCTATATATAGATCGCAATTCGAAACTGACTTCTGTTGAAATTGAAAATGCTAAAAATCTGGGCGATGTTTCTAAATTCCAGCATTATTGGTATCGATTGGAAAAACCATTAGAACCTCAGCAAAAAATGAAAATGAGTTTTGCTTTTACCTCAACTTGGTCGCCATTTAAAGGTCATACTGCATTTAATTCGATTATTGAAAATGGTTCGTTTATGCGAATAAGCCGTTATTTTCCAACTTTTGGTTATCAGGATTCTAATGAAATCAGCAGTGAAAAAGAGCGAACAAAAAGACATTTAAAACCGCAAACTCCACTTAAAAAGCTAGAAGAGAAATCGAAAACGATAAATGATTTTATTGATTATGATGTTGTGGTTTCGACTTCTAAAAATCAAACCGCAATTGGAATTGGAGATTTAATTGGAAATTGGAAAAAAGACAATCGCAATTATTTTCATTATAAATCGAATGGAAAGGTTCCGTTTCGATTTGCTTTTTCTTCTGCCGAATATCAAGTTCAAAAAACAAATTATAAAGGAATTTCTATTGAGGTTTATTTTGATAAAAGACATTCTAGAAATGTATCCAAACTAATCCAAGATGTAAAAAACACTTTGGATTATTGCCAAAACAACTTTGGAAAATATCCATATAAAACCATTCGTTATGCCGAAGTTTCTGCTTTCGCGGATGGATTTGCTGCAACTTCTTATCCGTCGACGGTTTTCATGAAAGAGAATTTTGGGTTTTACAGCAACTTAAATAATCGTGATAAAGAAGATATCATCAATCAATTGACAGCTCATGAATTGTCGCATGAATGGTGGGGCAATGCGCAGATTAGTCCTGAACAAAAAGAAGGAAGCTGGATTTTGACTGAAACGCTCGCGCAATACACCGAATTGATGTTGTATGAAAAAGAACATGGTTTGGAAAAAGCGCTTGAAACATTAAAAATTCATTTGGATTTGTATTTGAGTAGTCGAAGTTATGATCCAGAAACTCCTTTATATAAAACGAATTACGAAACGCCACATTTACCTTATGACAAAGGAATGCTGGTGATGCATCAACTACGAATTTTAATTGGGGAAGAAAAAGTAAATCTGGCTTTACATAATTTCCTGGATCATTATAAATATCCTAATTCAATTCCGGATTCTGAAAATTTACTGAAAGAGATTTATTTGGTGACTGATTCTAAACTTCATCCAAAACTAGATGAAATGTTTAAAAAGATTATTACCTATTCTTCTAAAATTTCTGAAGTCGAAAGTGTAAAAAAGAATGGTTTTTATAAAGTTTCTTTTAAAGCCAATTCTAAAAAATATCTGGAAAATGCTACAGGAATTCGCAAACAAATTAAAAATGATACAACAATCGATATTGGAATTTATGATGAAAACGGAAAGTTATTCCGTTATACTTTTCCAATCAAAAACAATACAATTGAAGGCAATATTAAAATCAAAAACAAACCTCAACGAATTGTAATTGATCCTTATTTAATGAATATTGACACTTTTATAAAGGACAACGAGAAAGAGATTGATTAAGTTTTTTCATTACACATAATTATTTAAACACATAGAATCATAGATTTTTCTTTTTCTAAGAGAAGACTAAAAGAAACTCGTTTCTAACACATAGAAAACTATGTGTATTAATGCAATTGGAACGCCTTTTAGTAAAAAAAGAAAAATCTATGATTCTATGTGTTAAAAAATTGGAACCAAAATGAAAAAATAATTTATCCTCAATCAAAAAAGCGAATAGATTTTAACCCTAAATTTGTACATCAAATACCAAACTTGGTTTTAGCATCTCTGCAAATGACACACAAAATTTTAATTATAGACGACGAAGAAAAACTGAGAAGTCTACTGGTTCGCATTATAAAATCGGAAGGATTTGAAGTTTTTGAAGCGAAAGATTTAAAATCTGGTTTTAAAAAACTGGAACAAACCGATATTGATGTTGTTTTGTGTGATGTAAAATTGCCTGACGGAAATGGCGTTGATTTTGTTCAAAACATAAAAAGCAGTTTTCCTTTGACAGAAATTATCTTGCTAACAGCTTTTGGAAATATTCCTGATGGCGTTCAGGCGATGAAAAACGGTGCTTTCGATTATATTGTAAAAGGCGATGACAACGACAAGATTATTCCGCTTCTTTATAAAGCGGTCGAAAAAGTACATTTGCAGAAAAAAGTAAAACAGCTTGAGAAACGTATTGGCGATAAATATTCTTTCAATACGATAATCGGAAAATCAAAAGGAATTGAGCAAGTTATTGATTTGGCTCAAAAAGTTGCCAAAACTGATTCGACTGTTTTATTGACTGGAGAAACGGGAACTGGAAAAGAGGTTTTTGCACAAGCAATTCACGAAAACAGCAATCGTGCAGGAAAATCTTTTGTGGCTTTGAACTGCAGTACGTTTAGCAAGGAAATCTTAGAAAGTGAACTTTTCGGCCATAAACAAGGTGCGTTTACAGGAGCTTTAAAAGATAAAAAAGGTTTTATTGAGGAAGCAAATGGTGGGACTTTATTCTTGGATGAAATTGGAGAAATGCCAATCGATCTTCAGGCTAAATTATTGCGTGTTTTAGAAACGAGTGAATATATTCCCGTTGGAGATACGACTTCTAAAAAATCGAATTTCAGATTAATTGCAGCCACAAACAGAGATTTAAAAGAAGAAAGTGAAGCACATCGTTTCCGTTCTGATTTGTATTTCCGTTTGAATATTTTCGAAATCAAATTGCCTTCACTTCGTGAAAGAGCTAAAGATATTCCGTTGCTGGCGAATTATTATGTAAAACAGTTTTCTGAAAAGACGAATAAAAAGACTTTACAAACCTCAGCCGGTTTTATAGAGAAATTAGAAAATTATTCTTGGCCGGGAAATATCCGCGAACTTAAAAATGTTATTGAAAGATCGGTTATTTTGAGCAGTGGCGATACTTTGACTTCTGATGTTCTGCCTTATGAAATGCAGCATCAAACTGAAAAAAATGCAAAATCAATGTCGGCTTTTTCAATGCAGAGTATTGAGAAGTTGCATATTCAAAAGGTTTTAAATTATACTAAAGGAAATAAGGCTGAAACGGCTAGATTGTTGGAAATTGGGATTGCGACTTTGTATAGAAAGATTGAGGAATATGGGATTCAATAGAAATTCCAATTTTTTAAAATTCCAAATTCCAATGCTGGGCTTAAATTCCAAAAATTAAATTCCAGATTCCAATGCCGATTGCAATATCAAATTTCAAAATCATTATATACATTGATTAAAAAAGCTCCGGAGGAGTGAAATATTTATAGAATAATATAAATCCCATTGATAAAAAGCTCCAGCGGAGCGACACCCACATTCTAATATGTCGCCCCGCTGGGGCTTTTATAATGATACGTATTTGTTTCTATAAATATTTCGCTCCGCTGGAGCTTGCAAAATGGAAACAGAAACATATCAAAACGAGAAAAGCTTATCAAAATGATAGGCTTTTTTTGTGTCCATTTCTTGGTACAAAACAACAACTTCTTGTTTTACAACACCTTACACTCTACTCTACATTTTCGGAATATATTTTGGCATAAGGAGGAAGAACATAAAAATTCCTTCTCATGAAAAATCAAGTTAATTCTATTTACAAACAAGCGGAACGCTTTGCTGAGATAACTAAAAAAAATATTATCTGCGGAAATATCGTTCGGGCTAAAAAATGTTTAGCTCTTGCTGAGCGGTTATTTATTACCGGAAGCATCGAAACTAAAAATGCTATTTCAAACGTGTATGTTTTTTCGGTTTCGTCTTTTATGGAAATGCGACACTGCAATATTTCGCATCTTTTCCCACAAACACTTAAAGCAGAATATATCAAACAGGTTAATGCTTCAGGAGTCTAAAAAGTTTAATCGGTTAACTGTTTAATTGTTTAATCGTTTCTGCAACAATCTAAAATCTAAATTCTAAATTCTAAAATAATTATGGTCACTTTTCTTTTACTCGGGCTAGCCGTTTTACTGTTTGCCATTTGTTTTCTCTCTGTTGAATTCTTTGAAAAAATCTAATCATGACTGCACTCTTTATTGTCTCCATTGCCGTTTTCGTGTATTTGGTTTATGTATTAATTAAACCTGAAAAATTCTGATTTGAGAAGTTAAGCGTTATAAGTAAAGAGGTTAAACTATTCTTTTCTCTGCTTATTTCAATTTTCAAGTCATTCACATCTTAAAAAATAATCTCTAAATTATGAATACAGAATTACTAGGTGTCATAGGTATTTTTCTCCTCACTATTGTTTTAGCGATTCCCTTTGGAAAATATATTGCTAAAGTATTTTTAGGAAACAAAACACTTCTTGACCCGATTTTCAATCCGCTTGAAAAATTTATTTTTAAAATCAGCGGTATCAATCCAGCTGAAGAAATGAACTGGAAACAGCATCTAAAAGCACTTTTAAGCATCAATATGCTTTGGTTTTTTCTCTGTTTTTTTGTGCTGCTTTTTCAGGGTTCTTTACCGTTAAATCCAGATAACAATCCATCGATGACTCCCGATTTAGCTTTTAATACGGCTATTTCGTTTTTAGTGAATTGCGATTTACAGCATTATTCAGGTGAAAGCGGTGTTTCTTACTTATCGCAAATGGTCTTGATGTTTTTACAATTTGTTTCAGCTGGAGTTGGAATTGCTGCCGCTGTAATGGTTTTTACCGCTATGCGCGAAAGAACCACAGACAAACTGGGGAATTTCTACAACTATTTTGTAAAAAGCTGTACTCGTATTTTATTGCCTCTTTCAGCAATCGTAGCAACTGCTTTAGTTTTCAGCGACACTCCAATGACTTTTGAAGGAAAAGATACTATTACTACTTTACAAGGCGATCACGTTGAAGTTTCTCGCGGACCAGCAGCTGCTTTTATCGCTATTAAACATATTGGTACAAACGGCGGTGGATTCTTCGGAGCGAACTCTGCACATCCTTTAGAGAATCCAACTTATTTTACCAATGCTGTTGAACTTTGGGCACAGATGATTGTTCCGTTTGCGATGATTTTCGCACTTGGTTTCTTCCTTAAAAAACAAAAATTCGCTTATATCATTTTTGGTGTAATGACGGTTGGTTTTTTACTCTTGGTAATTCCGACAATTTCAAGCGAAATCAGTGGAAATCCTGCTATCGAAAAAATGGGGATTTCTCAGTTAAATGGAGCAATGGAAGGAAAAGAAGTCCGTTTTGGACCCGCTATTTCAGGTTTCTGGAGTATTGCTACAACAGTGATTTCTACAGGTTCTGTAAACAGTATGCACGATAGTTCGATGCCGGTTTCTGGAGCGATGCAGTTATTGGCCATGATGGTTAACGTATTCTATGGCGGATGCGGTGTTGGCTACCTCAACTTTTACATTTTCATCATTCTGGCAGTTTTCATTTCAGGTTTAATGGTCGGTCGAACTCCTGAGTTTTTCGGAAAGAAAATCGAAGCTCGTGAAGTCAAAATAGCTGCTTTTATCGCTATTCTTCACCCTTTATTGATTCTAGCCGGAACAGCTTTAGCTTCTTATTTTGCTGCTCATGATACTGCGATGGGTTATTGGTTCAACGGAAATGCAACCGGCTGGCTAAACAATCCAGGAAATCATGGATTCTCTGAAATGTTATATGAATATACTTCGAGCGCTGCTAACAATGGTTCTGGTTTTGAAGGTTTGGGAGATAATAATCCGTTCTGGAATATCACTACAGGAATTGTTTTGCTACTAAGTCGTTTCATTCCGATTATTGGACCTTTGGCAATTGCAGGTTTATTAGCCAACAAAAAATACATTCCAGAAAGTGCAGGAACTTTAAAAACAGATACAACAATTTTCGGAATTATGATTTTTGCTGTAATCGCTATTGTTGCTGCTTTATCTTTCTTTCCTGCGCTGGCATTGGGACCATTGGCAGAATACTTCTCACTATAACATATAATGCTTAACAATAAATTTTAACACATAGAAACATAGAATGAAAATTTAAAAAAGATGACTAAGAAAAACTCGTTTTTCACACATAGCTATGTGAATGTATGCGAGTGAAACGACTTAATCTCAAAGTAAAATCTATGTTTCTATGTGTTAGAAAACAGTCAACTAAATAATATAAAGAAATGACTAATACAAAATCCACATCATTGTTTGAAAGCAAACAGGTAAAAGAAGCTTTATTGCAATCTTTTGTGAAGCTGAATCCAAAAATGATGATTAAAAATCCGGTAATGTTTACCGTAGAAATTGGAACCGCCATTATGTTTGCCGTTTGCGTTTCAATCCTAATGGGCGCAACAGATCAGGGCAGTTTTATTTACAACTTAATTGTTTTCCTAATTTTATTCGTGACGCTTTTGTTTGCCAATTTCGCCGAAGCTATTGCTGAAGCCAGAGGAAAAGCACAAGCCGACAGTTTAAGAAAAACTCGTGAAGAAACTCCTGCAAGACAGATTTTGCCAAATGGAGAAATCAGAAACATCAGTTCTTCTCAATTAAAAAAAGACGATATTTTCATTTGCGAAGCGGGCGATTTAATTGCTGCCGACGGAGAAATTATTGAAGGCCTTGCGACAATCGACGAAAGTGCGATTACGGGAGAAAGTGCACCTGTAATTCGGGAAGCAGGCGGAGACAAATCGTCTGTTACAGGAGGGACAAAAGTATTGTCTGATAAAATCAAAGTAAAGGTAACTTCAGAACCTGGCGAAAGCTTTTTGGATAAAATGATTGCTTTGGTTGAAGGTGCAAGCCGTCAGAAAACGCCAAACGAAATTGCACTGACTATTTTGTTAGCTGCTTTTACCTTAATCTTCGTGATTGTCTGCGTTACCTTAAAACCTTTTGCCGATTACGCCAACGCTCCTATTACTATTGCTGCTTTTATTGCTTTGTTTGTTTGTTTGATTCCAACGACAATTGGAGGCTTACTTTCTGCGATTGGAATTGCGGGAATGGACAGAGCTTTGCGCGCTAACGTGATTACAAAATCGGGTAAAGCGGTTGAAACTGCGGGCGATATTGACGTTTTGCTTTTGGATAAAACAGGAACAATAACCATTGGAAACCGAAAAGCAACTAACTTCTATCCAACAAAAGGTATTTCTTTTGAAGATTTCGTTAAATCTGCTGTGTTGAGTTCGCTTGCCGATGATACGCCTGAAGGGAAAAGTATTCTAGAATTAAGCGAAATGATTGATGTAAAAAATGAATCGAAAGCCAGTTTTTTACAAACGACTTCAGATATTTCACACACCATCAAATTTACTGCTGAAACCCGAACTTCGGGTGTTGTTTTAAAAGACGGAACCAATATTCGAAAAGGTGCACAAGATGCTGCTAAAAAAATCGCAGAACAAGCTGGAAATGCTTTCCCTGAAGATACTTTGCAACAAGTTATTTCAATTTCTTCTAACGGAGGAACGCCTTTAGTCGTAATCAAAAACAACGAAATCCAAGGTGTTATCGAATTGCAGGATATCATTAAAACCGGAATGAAAGAACGTTTTGAACGCTTACGCAGAATGGGAATCAAAACGGTTATGGTTACGGGTGACAATCCACTTACCGCTAAGTTTATTGCCGAAAAAGCCGGAGTTGATGATTTTATCGCTGAAGCGAAGCCTGAAGATAAAATGAATTACATCCGAAAAGAACAAGCTGAAGGTCGCCTTGTTGCCATGATGGGTGACGGAACAAATGATGCTCCTGCCCTTGCCCAAGCCAATGTAGGCGTTGCCATGAACAGCGGAACTCAGGCGGCTAAAGAAGCCGGAAACATGGTTGATCTTGACAATGACCCAACAAAACTTATCGAGATTGTCGAAATTGGGAAACAGCTTTTAATGACCCGCGGAACTTTAACTACTTTCTCTATCGCTAATGACGTTGCTAAATATTTTGCTATCGTTCCTGCGCTTTTTATTACGGCAATTCCAGCACTGCAAGGTTTGAACATTATGCATTTGCACAGTCCCGAAAGTGCCATTTTATCGGCTGTAATTTTCAATGCGATTATCATTCCGATTTTAATTCCGCTGGCGTTGAGAGGTGTTGAATATCGTCCGATTGGTGCGAGCGCCATTTTAAAACGTAATCTTTTGATTTATGGTTTAGGCGGTTTGATTGTTCCGTTTATCGGGATAAAAGTTATTGATTTATTAGTTGCTCTGTTTATGTAAGGTTCTGAGGAACTAAGGTTTCTTTTAGAATCGTAAAAAACTAGAACCCATTAAAAAACTCAAAATAAAAACATTGGTTCTGAATTGCTAGGCTCAAACAAAAAAAGCTTAGAACCTCAACATCTCAGAACCTTAGAATCTCAAAAAAATGAAATCTATATTTTCACTCCTAAAACTTACTGCGGTTACTTTAATCTTATTCGCAGTTATTTATCCTCTTGCGATTTACGGAATCGCACAAATTGCTCCTAATCAAGGAAAAGGAGAAACACTTTCGCTTAACGGAAAAGTGATTGGTTATCAAAAAATCGGACAAAAGTTCGATAAATCGAATTATTTCTGGGGAAGACCTTCTGCAGTTGATTACAATGCTTCGGGAAGTGCCGGAAGCAATAAAGGTCCAAGCAATACTGAGTATTTAGCTTTGGTTCAGAAGAGAATTGACACTTTTCTTGTCGTTCATCCGTACTTGAAAAAAGCTGAAATTCCAGCTGATATGGTTACTGCTTCAGGAAGTGGTTTAGACCCGAATATTTCTCCACAAGGTGCTTTGGTTCAAGTGAAACGTGTGGCCAAAAAACGAAATTTAGCTGAAGCTAAAGTAAAAGCTTTGGTGGAATCTAAAATTAATACGGCTGTTGTTGGACCTGAAACTGTGAATGTTTTGGAGTTGAATATGGCTTTGGATGCGATTCGCTAAAGCTCTAAGATGCTAAGGTTCTGAGATACTAAGTTTTTCTCCTGCAAGGTTTTTAAAACCTTGTAGGTATGATAGAACTTATAATCCAGTAACCACAATGTTTGTCATCCCGAGGAACGAAGAATTTCCGCAAGTAGCTCGTCAAAGTATTGTCGATTCTCTGTGTGGAGTTTCTTGCGGAGATTTCTCCTTTCAGTCGAAATGACAAACTTAACGCAGAAACTAAACTTAAAATTAAATACCTAACAGGTTTTGAAAACCTATTAGGATACTAGACGCCTTTTTACCCCAAATGCCCTAGCACCGATAGTAGTGGAAATCCTTTTTCTGGCTTCTTTAGCCAGGAAAAGATTGAAACGGATAGCGGGAAATAGCTCCTAAAAAATCTACTAAATAAATTAATTACCCTTTTGGGTTGAATACCACAATTAACAATGAAAAAAATAATACTTACTGCTTTAATCGCTTTTGGTTTTAGCAATTTACATGCACAAGAAGAATCTAAAAGTCCGTTTACGTTTTCGGGATATGTAGACGTTTATTATAGTTATGATTTCGAGAAACCGGAAAATCATACACGGCCAAACTTTTTTTATAATTATAACCGAAGCAATGAAGTGAACCTGAATTTGGGGTTGGCAAAAGTGAATTATTCAAAAGAAAATGTACGAGGAAATTTTGCTTTGATGGCGGGAACTTATGCGCAATATAATATGTCGGCTGAGCAGGATTTATTGAAAAATATTTATGAAGCGAATGTTGGCGTGAAGATTTCGCAAAAGCATGATTTATGGATTGATGCGGGAATTATCCCATCGCATATTGGTTTTGAAAGTGCGATTGGAAAAGACTGCGCGAATTTAACCCGAAGCATTCTGGCTGAGAATTCGCCTTATTATGAAGCAGGCGTAAAAATTGGCTACACTTCTGATTCTGGAAAATGGTATTTGGCGGCGATGTATTTAAACGGCTGGCAGAGAATTCAGAAAATCGACGGAAATCAAACTCCTGCTTTTGGAACGCAGGTTACGTATAAACCTACTGAAAAAGTGGTTTTGAATTGGAGCACATATGCCGGAAACGAACAGCCTGATATGGACAAAAAATGGCGTTACTTTAATAATTTCTACGGACAATTCAAAGTAACAGAAAAGACTAATATAACGGCTGGTTTTGATATCGGTTCGCAGCAATCGGCTAAAAATAGTAACAAATATGATACGTGGTTTTCGCCTGTTGTGATTCTGCAATACAAACCAACTGATAAAATTCAATTGGCAGCACGAGGTGAATATTACAGCGATGAAAAAGGTGTAATTATCGCAACCTCAACGCCAAACGGTTTCAAAACCTACGGATTTTCAGCTAACTTTGATTACTTAATTACTGATAATGTTATGTTTAGAATTGAAGCGAGAAATCTGTCAAGCAAAGATGAAATTTTCACCAAAAACAATCTGCCAACAGATACGAATACTTTTGTAACGACAGCACTGGCGATTAGTTTCTAGAATAGTTTTTGCCACAGATTTCACAGATTAAAGGGATTATTTTTTGCCACGAATTACACGAATTTTCGAGAATTATATTTTGATTAATTTTAAAATAAAATTTGTGCTAATTCGTGCAATTCGTGGCAAATGATCTAGACAAAGTGATTTAAAAATCATTTTAATCTGTATAATCTGTGGCTTAAAAAAACTTAGTGTCTTAGCGCCTTAGTGGCAAAAAAACTAAAAATGGAAAACGAAAATAACGCACAGCATTTTCTGGATTTGATTCAGAAATCTCGAAAAGGAAAATTTAAAATCTACATTGGAATGAGCGCTGGTGTGGGCAAAACTTTCCGTATGCTTCAGGAAGCGCATTCGCTATTGAAAAACGGAATCGATGTAAAAATTGGCTACATCGAAACGCATATGCGAAAAGAAACGCATGAGTTATTGTCTGGTCTTCCGATTATTCCGCGACGGACTATTTTTTATAAAGGAAAAGAACTCGAAGAACTTGATGTTCAGGCCATCATCAACCTTAGACCAGAGGTGGTTATCGTTGATGAATTGGCGCATACAAATGTGGAAGGAAGCAAAAATGAAAAACGTTGGCAGGATGTTTTGGAAATTCTAGAAGCGGGAATTAATGTGATTTCAGCCGTAAATATTCAGCACATTGAGAGTTTAAATGAAGATGTTAAACGTATTACAAACATTGATGTTCAGGAAAGAATTCCGGATAATGTTTTACGTCTCGCAGATGAAGTGGTGAATATCGATTTGACTTCGGAAGATTTGATTGCGCGTTTGAAAGAAGGTAAAATTTATACGGCCGATAAAATTCAGATGGCTTTGCAGAACTTTTTCAAGTCGGAACAAATTCTACAGTTGCGTGAATTGGCTTTGAAAGAAGTTGCAAGTCAAGTCGTTCGAAAAGTAGAAAACGAAGTTCCGAATCTGCATGCTTTGCGACATGAAAAATTGTTAGCCTGCATAAGCAGTAATGATAAAACAGCTAAAATTGTGATTAGAAAAGCGGCACGATTGGCAAGTTATTACAACGGAATCTGGTATGTTCTGTATGTCGAAACTCCACAAGAAAGCAGTACAAGAATTGCACTTGACAAACAAAGACATTTAATTAATAACTTTAAACTCGCTGTGCAATTGGGTGCTGAAGTTATTAAACTTGAAAATTCGAATATTGCCAATGCAATTTTGACAACCGTAGAAGAAAAACAAATTACAACTGTCTGCATTGGAAAACCGCATTTGAATTTATTTAAAGTAATTTTGTCTACAACAATTTTCAGGCGTTTATTAAATAAATTGTCGTTATCAAATGTCGATCTTGTAATCTTGTCATGAAAAAATATTAAACCATATAAGTCATATAAGTTCATTTAAATTAGGACCGTTGACATTTAACCGCAAAGACGCAAGGTTTTACGCAAAGGTCGCTAGAGTTTTTTAATCTAATCTTTGCGTGCATTGCGAAATCTTAGCGCCTTTGCGGTTAAAAAACAAAGCTTAAATTTTCTTATATGCCTTATATGGTTCAAAAAATTGTTTTATAAAATGAGAATTAAAACCAAATTGAATCTGGGTGTTGGATTGTTATTTTTAATGATCATCATTCTCTCGTTAGTGAGTGCTTACTCTGTTTTTTTGATTAAGCAGGACACCGAGAATATTCTGAAATCCAATTACAATACGTTGGAATATTCGCGAAATATGATTTTTGCTTTGGACGGAATGAAATCAGATTCGAAAAAAACGATTTTGAATTTTGAAGAAAATCTCGAAAAGCAAACCCGAAATATTACAGAACCAGGCGAAAAACAAGCGACTGAAAAACTGAAAGAAAGTTTCGCTCTTCTCGCTAAAAACAATTCTGATGAAACTGTAAAAGCACAAATTCGTCAGGATATTTTTGCTATTATGAAGCTGAATCTCGACGCTATAAAACAGAAAAGTGACATCGCAAAACAATCTGCTGAAACGGCTAATTTGTCGATTGCAATTGTGGGGACATTATGCTTTCTGATTGCTTTTAATTTATTAGTTAATCTTCCGAATAATATTGCGAATCCGATTAAGGAATTAACCTTGAGTATTAAGGAAATTGCCAATAAAAATTATTCTGAACGTGTTCATTTTACGAGCCACAGCGAATTTGGAGATTTAGCCAAGTCGTTTAATACGATGGCTCAAAAACTGGAAGAATATCATGACAGTAATGTTTATAAACTCCTTTTTGAGAAAAAACGACTGGAAACACTTATCAATAATATGAATGATCCGATTATTGGTTTGGATAACGAAGGAATTGTTTTGTTTGCGAATGATGAAGCACTAAAAATTATCGGTTTGAAATCGGAAGATATTATTGGAAAACCTTCTTCTGAATTGGCGGTTTCTAATGATTTGATTCGTTCTTTAATTCTGAAAGAAAATGAAACTCCAAAAAAACAGCCTCTCAAAATTTTTGCTCACGGAAAAGAAAGTTATTTCGAAAAGGAAATCCACAATATTACCATAACGCCAACTGGCGAAGAAAAAGAAATCAATATTGGAGATGTCATTATTCTTCGAAATATTACGCTTTTTAAAGAATTGGATTTTGCTAAAACTAATTTTATTGCGACCGTTTCGCACGAATTAAAAACCCCAATTGCTTCAATAAAATTAAGTCTTCAATTGCTTGAAAATTCCAAAACTGGCGATATGAACGAAGATCAGAAACAATTGGTAGAAAGTATTAAAGATGACAGTCAGCGTTTGTTGAAAATCACAGGCGAATTACTGAATTTATCACAATTAGAAACGGGAAATATTCAGCTGAATATTGGTAAAAGCAATCCGCATGAAATTGTACGGTATGCTGTAGAAGCTGTAAAAGTTCAAGCAGATCAAAAACAGATTCAGTTAATTATTGATGCTAATGAAAATCTAAAAAACGTAAAAGCCGATGCTGAAAAAACAGGCTGGGTTTTGATTAATTATTTGTCGAATGCTATCAGGTATTCATCTGAAAAAAGTACAATTCTCATTAAATTAAAAGAAGAAAATAACCAAATGGTTTTTCAGGTTATTGATACTGGAAAAGGAATTGAACCAAGATATAAAGACAAAGTTTTCGATAAATATTTTCAGATTCCAGGAAGTCAGAAATCAGGAACGGGATTGGGTTTAGCGATTAGCAAGGAATTTATTGAAGCTCAAAACGGAAATGTTGGCGTAGAAAGTAATTTAGGATTGGGAAGTACTTTTTGGTTTACGTTGAAGGTTTAGTTTTTTGCCACAGATTATAAAGATTTTTTAATGACTTTGTCTCTATTTTTTTCCGCCACGAATTCCCGAATTTTGATTTGAAATAATTCGTGAATTCGTGGCGGAAAACTAAATTATAAACTCATTTCCATAATCGGCATGAATCTATTTTTAATTGAAGTTTCAAATTCTCCAATTTTTACAAATCCAATTTTCTGATAAAATTGTTCGGCATTAGGTTCTGAGTCTAAAATGATTTTTTTGTATTTTTCATTTCGCATTCTTTCTAAAAAATCATCCATCAAAAAAGAACCAAATCCTTTTCCAATATATTCAGGCAAAATAAATAAGTTGTCCAATTTTACCTGATTATCTTCTTTTTTCAAATAAGAATAATAACCAACAATCTGATTTTCTTCAACCAAATTAAAAACAGGATTTTTTTCGATATAATCTTCTGTAATGGTTAGATTATTACTCCATTTTTCCAATTGTTCTTCAGAATATCCCCAATAGGCTTTTGACTTTTTGGTTATTTCCGTTAAACGGATATGGTCTTCGATTTTAGCTTTTTGGATATTCATCTTTGTTTTTCATATTTAAAAAACACAATTTCTTTTTCAGTACATTTCTCTTTTTTGTCTTTTTTCAAAATCAGAGAATCATTTCTTAAATAAAATTTTTCGTTTCTGAAATTTTCAAAACTATCATCATTTTTTGGGTCACAATCCTTTATGGTTTTAATAAATCTTAATTTTTCAATTTCTTCTTTAGAATAACACATTTTCCCAAATTCATTCATCTGAAAACATTCTTTAGGAAGCACACTGTTTAAAATTAATGTGTCGTTGTTTTCTACCCAATTCCCATTAGAATGAAAACTAGCTGTACAAGCTCCTCCAATAAATTTAAAAGTGTGGTCTTTATTTATTTCAAATCTTGCCATGTATGGAATATCCATTTCTGTATCGTACCATGTTTTTACAAAAACAGATTCCTGTTTTATATTCTCCTTTTTACAGCTTAAAACAACGTTAGATAGTAAGAGGCAAAATATAAATTGAGTTACTTTCATAAGTATATTTTCAGTTCCAATTTTCATTGACAAACACAATTTACTTATTCCTTTTAAAATCGTTTAAACCAATTGAGTGTATCATGTAAGGCCACATTTCAGTTCCCTTTACTCCTGCATATGCACCCATATTTGAAGTTTTCTCGTATTCTCCGTCTTCTTTTCTTTGAATATCGGAATTATAAGTCATAGAATATTTAGACCTGTTTTTAAAGATTAACAGCACTTTCATATTCTTTTTCTTTTCATCTTCTGTTTCTCCTCTTGTTCCTAAACAGAAATAAAAATCAACTGTATCTTCTTCTCCACTTTTACTAAAAAGATTCTCATTGTCAAAAGTATCGATCATCTCGGTAAATGGTTCAAATTTTACAATTGAATAATTAAAACTAACAGAATCAATTGGAACTAATTTGATCGTGAATTTAGATCCTATCGGAAAAGCAAAGCCATTTGCAGGTTCACTAGGCAAGCTTTGACTAAATCCATAAAAACTGCTTATAAATACAAAAAGCATTACTAGATATCGCTTCATAAAAAATATTTTTCTTTAAGCTAATATAAACTTTTTAAGCATTCGAAGTATTATTCTTAATCTCTCGAACTTCACGTTTCAATTCTAAAAGCAAATCTTTCATTGCTCCAGTTTCTGTCGTTTCCTGCTTTTTATCCGAGCGTCCGATGTTGCATTCGTATTCCCAAATCTCCAAAATGTCCGAAGCTTTCACTTCATAATTTGGATAAAAACTGTTGTCTGATTCTAAAACCAAACTGTTCTTTTTATTTTTATTGAGACGTTTGTAAACCATTCCTTCATTTTTGGTAATCAGGATATAAGTTTTTCCGTCCATCACCTCTCCCAGCTTTTCTACATAACGACCTATAATAATAGAACCGTCTTCGTGTGGAGGCATTGAATCGCCTTCAACGGGAAATCCGCGGTGTTTTCCTGGTCCTAAAAACGGAAGCGTAATCTGCTGTAAACTTTCAATATATTCTGGATCAGCATATCCGTTTAGATAACCTGCTTTTGCTTTTTGAGATACAATTTCAATAAAATTTTCTCCAAAACTATCTACTTGAATGGGCAAAATAAGTCGATTGCCTTCTAGTTTTATCAAATTTTGCACATCAATTTTGCGGATATCAACCGATAATATCAAGTCAATACTCATATGAAAATACAATGCAATCTTCTTTAAAATATCATACGGTGCTTCCGAAGTTCCGTCTTCGTATTTTACGTATCTACCTCTGGTAATGCTAAGGTTTTCAGCTAATTTCTCTTGAGATATTTTATGCTTAACCCTTAATGCTCTGATGTTGTCTGAAAATAAGGACATAATGAATTTGTTATAATTTGGAACAGCAAATATACACAAAATGTTCTAATCTGTACTAATTTTGTTTCATACAAAAACAAAAGGAAAATGGCACGGGCAATTGTACATATGGATTTGGATACCTTTTTTGTATCCTGCGAACGACTCACTAATTCTGAACTTAACGGAATTCCGCTTATTATAGGTGGAGGAGATCGCGGTGTCGTAGCTTCATGCTCATATGAGGCGCGCAAATTTGGAGTTCGTTCTGCAATGCCTATTGCAATGGCGATGAAGCTTTGTCCCGATGCAAAAATTATCAAAGGCGACATGGAATTATATTCAAAAATGTCTCATGATGTAACCGAAATTCTACAAGAAAAAGCGCCTGTTTTAGAAAAAGCAAGTGTTGATGAATTTTATTTGGATATTACTGGAATGGATCGTTTTCACGGAAGTTATAAATGGACCGATGAATTGGCTCAAAAAGTAATTAAAGAAACTGGATTACCGATTAGTTTTTCATTATCAATCAATAAAACGGTTTCTAAAATCGCTACAGGCGAAGGAAAACCAGTAGGGAATCTTGAAATTCCGGAACATAAAGTACAGACTTTTTTGAATCCGCTTTCGATTCAGAAAATACCAATGGTCGGAACTGTAACATTTCAGCTTTTGTCCCGAATTGGCGTTCGCAAAATTCAAACTTTAGCCGAAATGCCTGCCGAGGTTTTACAGCAAATGATTGGAAAAAACGGTCTCGATATTTGGAAAAAAGCCAACGGAATCGACCATACGCCTGTAGAACCATATAGTGAAAGAAAATCTATTTCGACAGAACATACTTTTTCTCAGGATACAATTGATATTGCAAAATTGAAAAGAGTGCTTTTGGGAATGGTCGAAAAACTGGCTTTTCAGTTACGTTCTGAACAATGGCTGACTTCAACCGTTACGGTTAAAATTCGTTACGCCAATTTTGATACCGAAACCAAACAATGTCGGGTCGCTTATACTTCTGCCGATCATGTTTTGACCAAAAATGTAATGGAACTTTTTGAAAAAGTCTATCAGCGTCGTATGCGTCTGCGTCTGATTGGAGTTCGCTTCAGCGGATTAGTGCGCGGAACGTATCAAATTGATCTTTTTGAAGATACTCAGGAAATGCTCGCACTTTATGAAGCCATGGACAAAATGAAAAGTCGTTATGGTTTTGATGCCGTTATGCGTTGTGCTGGAGCTTCTTTCAAACCAAATAATAAGGACGAAATTTTAAAACGTACTAAATAAATCATGTATCTCAATTGTCATTCCTATCATTCTCTGCGTTACGGCACGATTCCGCTCGATAAACTTATCGAGCAGGCGGTTTCGCATGGTTTAAAAGCAATGGCATTGACAGATATTAATACGGTAACCGGAATTTATGATTTTATAAGAGCATGTGAAAAAAGGGGAATCAAGCCTTTGATTGGAATGGAATTTCGTTGCAATCATGAATTCAGATATATTGGTTTGGCTAAAAATGCGGAAGGTTTAGCTGAAATGAATCGTTTTTTAACGGATCATAATTTCAGCGGAGAAGTTTTGCCTTTGCGTGCTCCAAAATTTGAATCGGCTTTTTTGATTTATACTTTAGAAAATGCTCCCGAAACACTTTATGAAAATGAATTTATCGGTATTCGTCCTGAAGAAGTTTCAAGTCTTCTGACTTCCAAACATAAAAATAAAATGGCTAAAATGGTGGTTTTACAACCCGTAACTTTTAGCTGTAAAAGAGAATACAATCTGCATAAAGTCCTTCGAGCAATTGATACGAATATTATTCTATCAAAACTTACCGAAGCAGATTATTGCAAAACTTCAGATTTCATAAAACCTTTAGAAGCGCTTTTGCCTTTTTATGAAAAATATCCTGAAATCATTTCAAATACGCAACGCATCATTGACGAATGTAATTTTCAATATGATTTTTCAATTAAAAAAAATAAAAAATTCTTCACAGGAAGTCGTGAAGGTGATTTAAAAAAATTAACCGAATTAGCTGAAGACGGTTTTGAAAAAAGATATGGAAAAGAAAATCCGCAAGCCGAAGCACGTGTAAAAAAAGAACTGAAAGTAATTGACGAACTAGAATTTAGTGGTTATTTCTTAATTACTTGGGATATTGTTCGACACAGCACGGAACTAGGTTTTATGCACATCGGGCGCGGAAGTGGCGCCAACAGCATTATCGCTTATTGTCTCGGAATTACAGATATCTGTCCGATAGAACTTGATTTGTATTTTGAACGTTTTTTAAATCTTAACCGTAAAACGCCACCCGATTTTGATATTGACTGGAGCTGGCAGGAACGTAATGTGATTTTAGAATATATATTCGAAAAATACGGCAAAGAACATGTTGCTTTCTGCGGAACTAATGTTGAATTTAAATATCGTTCTATTTTTAGAGAAGTTGGAAAAGTTTTTGGTCTTCCGAAAGAAGAATTGGATGTTTTGGCAAAAAATCCAGAAGAACTTCACCCAACAAATAAAATCGTGAGATTGGTTCAGGAATATGGGCATATGATGGGGAAATACCCAAATCAACGTAGTATGCATGCCTGCGGAATTATTATTTCCGAAGAACCAATTACAAATTATACGCCTTTAGAAATGCCTCCAAAAGGTTTTCCAATTGTACTTTTTGATATGCATATTGCTGAGGAAATCGGTTTTGACAAATTTGATATTTTAAGTCAGCGCGGTATCGGACATATTGATGACAGCGTAAAACTGATTGAAAAAAATCGAGGGATAAAAGTTGACATTCGCAATACTTCGATTTCTAAAGATGAAGCGGTTTGCAATTTTCATTTAGCAAAAGGAGATACGATTGGCTGTTTTTATATCGAAAGTCCAGCGATGCGCGGATTATTGCGCCGATTGAATTGTGATAATTATAAAATTCTCGTTGCCGCTTCGTCTATTATTCGTCCCGGGGTTGCGCAATCGGGAATGATGAAAGAGTATATTTTTCGCCATAACAATCCAAATCAGTTTGAATATTTTCATGAGGTTTTTAGAGAGCATCTTGGTGAAACCTACGGGATTATGGTTTATCAAGAAGATGTGATTAAAATCGCTCAACATTACGGCGGACTTCCCGCTCCTGATGGTGATATTTTGCGTCGTGCCATGTCTGGAAAAGGAAGATCGCTCGAAGCGCTTCAAAAAGTAAAAGACAACTTTTTTGCAAGCTGTGCTCAAAAAGGACATCCTGAAACTTTGAGTCAGGAAATTTACCGTCAGATCGAATCTTTTGCTGGATATTCTTTTTGCAAAGCGCACTCGGCTTCTTATGCTGTTGAAAGTTATCAGAGTTTGTATTTGAAAGTCAATTATCCAGTCGAATTTATGACCGCGGTAATCAACAATCAAGGCGGATTTTACAGAACGGAAGTTTATGTACACGAAGCGCGAATGTCGGGCGGAACGGTTCATAATCCGTGTGTGAATAAAAGCGAATATCAAACGACTTTATATGGAACCGATATTTATTTAGGTTTTATGCATATACAGAGTCTGGAATCTAAAATTGCCCATTTAATTGAATCTGAAAGAGAAAAAAACGGTGATTTTCTTTCTTTAGAAGATTTCATCAATCGCATTCCGATTGGGATTGAAGGTATTAAAGTACTCATTTTCATTGGCGCTTTTCGTTTTACAGGAAAAACAAAAAATCAGCTTTTGATTACTGCGAGTTTATTACTGAACAATTTTAAGCCCGAAAACAGAAACTTAAAACTACTTCAAGAACCAGCTAAAGAATTTAAATTACCAGTTTTGGAACGCTCTGTTTTTGAAGATGCTTTTGACGAAATCGAATTGTTGAGTTTTCCCGTTTCGTGTACCGTTTTCGATTTATTACAAACAAAATACCGCGGTAATATAATGGCGAAAGATTTGGTGAAATATCATAAAAAACAAGTAAAAATGCTGGCATACCTTATTTCCAGAAAACACGTTCCGACCAAGAAAGGCACGATGTATTTTGGAACTTGGATTGATCATGAGGGAACTTATTTTGATACGGCTCATTTTCCAGATAGTCTGGCACAACATCCTTTTCAGGGCGGAGGCTGTTATCTGTTGCTTGGAAATGTCGAAGTTGATTACCACTTCCCTACTATTACGATTCTCAAAATGGCAAAAATGCCTTTTATTCCAGATCCGCGATATATGGATGCTAAGGATCAGTATCGAACTCAAAATCAAATTAAAGAAGATATAAGTATGACGAATAGAAAACCGTATCCGTCAGCACATGAAATTAATATGCCTAGACATCGAATGAAGTTTTAGTTTTCAGTCGCAGTCTCAGTTTTCAGTATTTCTTTGATGACTAGATTAACTGAATACTGAGACTGAGATTGAAAACTATGTATTTAAAACAATAAATAACAGAAATAGAACATTTTACGTTATATACAAATGAAGAAGCAAGAATATGCCATAGTCGATATTGAAACCACAGGTGGTAATGCCAGTGGAAGCCGTATTACAGAAATTGCCATTATTATTCATGACGGTACAAATGTGTTGGATCGTTACGAAACACTTGTAAATCCTGAACAGGACATCCCTCCTTCTATTTTTGGATTGACAGGAATTAATAACGAAATGGTAGCCAATGCGCCAATTTTTGATGATATATCAGAAAAAGTGCTGGAAATGCTGACTGATCGTGTTTTCGTAGCTCATAATGTTAATTTTGATTATTCATTTATTCATCATCAACTAGAACAAGCGGGTTTTAAATGGTCAGCCAGAAAACTCTGTACAGTTCGTGCGGCAAGAAAAATAAAACCCGGATTAGGTTCTTATAGTTTAGGAAATCTGTGTAATTCTTTAAACATTTCATTAGAAAACAGACACCGTGCAGGCGGAGATGCAGATGCTACTGCTTTACTTTTTTCTCTTTTATTAGAATGGGATGATGCTGGAGAAATCAACAAAATGATTAAGAAAACAGCAGAAGATCAACGTTTGCCTCCAAATCTTCCAGCAGACGATTTTAATAATCTACCAGCTAAACCTGGAATCTATTATTTTTATAATCAACAGAAAAAAGTTATTTATGTTGGAAAAGCGGTCAATCTAAAAAAACGTGTTACTTCGCATTTTACAGGAAACAATATCAATCCGCAAAGACAGCATTTTTTAAGAGACATTCATGGAATTTCTTTTGAAGTATGCGCTACAGAACTTATGGCGCTTCTTTTAGAATGTACTGAAATCAAGAAACTCTGGCCGACTTATAACAGAGCTTTAAAACGTTTTGAAGCCAAATTTGGCATTTATCAATACGAAGCCCGAAATGGCTACAAGTATCTGGCAATCGGAAAAATGAGCAAATTTCAGACTTGTATTCATGAATTCAACAACCAACATACCGGAATTCATTTATTACGAAATCTTGCTGAACAATTTGAAATCGACCATCGTTTTTGTAAATATTCAAGACCAGAGGAAGGTGAATTTTTCTATACTAATGAGATTAAAGAACTTCCAGATCCTTTTCTTCATAATGAACAAGTTGATAATGCAATTAACTATTTATTAAACAACAGACCGAGTTTCGCCATTATAGACAAGGGAAGATCATCAGACGAGAGAAGTTGCATCTGGATTGAAAATGGTCATTTTCATGGAATGGGCTATATTCCAAGAGATGTTGCTATTAATGATGCCGAAGAAGTTAAAAGTTACGTTACGCCTTATAAAAGCAATCAATATATTGAACAATTAATTTTTACTTATGCCGAAAAACATCCGGGTAAAGTGTTCTTTAACAAACAACTTTTTATTTCCTAAACCGAATACAAACAAAATAGAGCTGTAAAACCAAAATCTGAATTATGACACTATTTAGCGATACCGAATTATTTACAACAGGTTTGGGAGGAAAAAAAATATTTGACATCCCAGATTCTGAATTGATATTAATCGATAACTTTTTTTCTAAAGAAGAGTCTGATAGTTTTTATGAAAGAATACTTCGCAAAACCAAATGGAGAGAGCATGAAATGGAAGTTTACGATAAAACCTATACGGTTCCCAGAATGATTGCCTGGTATGAAGACAAAGATAATGTTGGCGCAGATCCAAAAGGCCCAGATTGGACTTATGAATTGTTAAAAATAAGAGGCCGTGTCGAAAAAGAAACACAACTTGATTTTAATGCCGTTCTGCTTAATTTATATAGAAACGGAAATGACGGTGTAGGCTGGCATAGTGACAAGGAACACAATACAGGCCCAAATCCTATTATTGCTTCGGTTACTTTTGGAGAGACACGAATGTTTAAACTTCGTCATAAATTCAGGAAAGAAATTCCGCCAATTGAGATTCCGCTGCATCATGGATCGTTTTTATTAATGGCCGGAACAACAAATAGTTTTTGGCAACATCAAGTTCCGAAAACGGCTCGCGATGTTTTACCGAGGATCAATCTTACCTTTAGGAGAACCAATCGAAATCTTTGATTTTTATAGAATTGAATCCGTAAAAAGTGCATTTTTCATTCAAATAGAAGTAAGATATTCCTTCTTTAAAAAGTTAAAACATGCACTGTATGAACGTTTTATTAGGCAAAACCTATCTTTTTTACTATTTTTGCAACCTTTTTTAAATATACACCGTAATGGCTTATTCAAACAATGATTTAGCGCGTTTCTTAGATGCGCAAAACAAACTTTATCTTACTGCTCTTTCTGAAATCGGAAAAGGGAAAAAAGAAACACATTGGATGTGGTTTATTTTTCCTCAAATAAAAGGCTTAGGAAAAAGTGACACTGCAAATCTTTATGCCATTAACGACTTAAAAGAAGCAACAGATTATTTGGAACATCCAATTTTAGGAAAACATTTAATTGAAATCTCAGAATTGTTATTAAGTTTTAAAATGAAATCTGCTGACGGAATTTTTGGAGATTTAGATGCTCGAAAATTACGTTCTTGTATGACTTTGTTCTCATTAACAGAAAATACAAATCCAATCTTTCAAGAAGTTTTGGAGGCATTTTTCTCTGGAGAATTAGATCCTTTGACTATATCAATTATTAATTCAACTATAAAATCATCTATTGAGCCTGCTGAAGTATAAACAGTAACTCATCGATTTTTAAATTTTAAAGACATTGTTCTCAAAGCAATGTCTTTTTTTTTAGAATAAAGATTCCTATACTCTGTATCTAAAATTTATTACAGTTATAAGTATATTGAAAAAAGCGCTTTGAGTATTTCAAAAACGCTTTTTTACCTATATAAGTTTTTATTCGAAATAAAAATCTATTCTTTTGGTTTGGTTAAATAGTAAACAGGAATTCCTGTCAACATAATCAAAACTCCCCATCCACAGGTTGAAAATTTTGTAATTAATAACGAAACACAAATTGCAGCCGCTATAATGATATACAACATTGGCAAAAATGGATATCCAAATGCTTTATACGGTCTTTCTGCATCTGGCATCTTTTTTCTTAAAATGAAAATTCCATAGATTGTCAGGATGTAAAAAATCAATACAATGATAATTACAAAGTCCAATAAATCGCCATATTTTCCGGTAAGACATAAAGCCGAAGCCCAAATACACTGTGCCCATAATGCCCATGCTGGTACACTTGATCGGTTGAGAACGGCTGCTTTTTTAAAAAACAAACCGTCTTTTGCCATCGTATAATATACTCTTGCACCAGCCATAATTAAACCATTGTTACAGGCAAAAGTTGAAATCATAATCATGATTGCGATAATCAGCGCTCCAACATTTCCAAAAATATAGTCTGAAGCGACAACTGCAACACGATCAAATTTTGCTGTTGCAATCTCATCAAGAGGAACTACAGCTAGATACATAATATTCGTTAAAACATAAATAATCGTAACAATAAAAGTTCCGAGAAACAAACTCAGGCCAACATTACGTTGTGGGTTTTTAATTTCTCCAGCAATAAAAGTCACTCCATTCCAGGCATCACTAGAAAATAAAGATCCTACCATTGCAGCAGAAATTCCAGAAATCAAAGCCGTTCCGCCAATTGGTAGCCATGAGCCGCTTTCTTTATCAAATGCTCGTGTGTTCCATCCGTCAGCCCAATTTGCATCCCAAACAGAAGCTTTAGCGGCAAGCGTTAATCCAAAAACAATTAATCCAACCAATGACAAAATTTTGATAATGGTTAAAACCGTTTGGAGAATTTTACCATTTTTTACTCCTCGGCTATTAATATAACTCAACAAAACGATTGTAAAAATAGAAACCAATTGTGCTGCATTGAGCTTAAACGAACCCAATTCATACAATATATTCTCGTCACTTAAAGGTTCATACAAATAAGCTGCAAATTTTGAAAAAGCTACTCCCACAGCAGCAATTGTACCGGTTTGGATTACAGCAAAAAAACTCCAACCATACAAAAAAGCAATCAATTTGTTGTACGCTTCTTTTAAATACACATACTGTCCGCCAGCTTTTGGAAACATCGCGCTTAATTCGCCATAACTTACTGCGGCGATAATTGTAATTAATCCCGAGATTAGCCAAATGAGAGTCAGCCATCCTGCCGAGCCCACTTGCCGAGCAATATCAGCGCTTACAATAAATATCCCAGATCCTATCATAGAGCCAACCACAAGCATGGTTCCGTCTAAGAGTCCGAGTTCTCTTTTAAAATGTTCTTGGTCGTTTTCTTGCATTTTTATTGGTTTAGTGTTGGTTAAAGATATACTTTTTTTAAATCCCAAATCTAAAAATTCCAAATTCCAATCTTGTCATTATTTATTAATTTGAATGAAATCTAAGTTCTAAAAATAATTTGGGCGTATCCCTTCGGGTCGGGCTATCGGCTATATCTTTTATTCCGCTTCTCTCCATAAAAGGATACCGCCTCTATCCCTTACGCAAATTCGTTTTCATAAGTACTTTTTTAGGATTCCCCACAAAAAAATATTATGTTAAACCAATCGATCCTTTTAATTTTTAAAGCTTAAAGATTTTTTTTACCTTTAAATAAAAACATTCATTTATGACTTGGGATCCAAAAAAATACAACGAATTTAAAGAAGTACGTTTTAGACCATTTGAAGATCTCTTTAGTCATATTGTTGACAAACCCAATCTAAAAGTTATCGACTTAGGCTGTGGTACTGGAGAACTGACCCAAAAACTAGCCGAAAGATTAACCGAACCCAATGTTCTTGGTGTAGATAATTCTGCCGAAATGCTGACAAAAGCTCCTGCAAGAGAAAATCTTCATTTTAAAGAAAAAACTATTTTAGAAGAACTAGAGGAAGAAAACAAATGGGACTTAATTTTTTCAAATGCCGCCTTACAATGGATTGACAATCACGAAGAACTTTTTCCAAGAATTATTTCGCACTTAAATACAGGCGGACAATTGGCTGTACAAATGCCACAGCAAAACGAAAATATTCTCAATAAAATACTTTTTAATCTTGTACAAGAAGAACCTTTTGCTTCTTACTTAAACAACTGGACAAGACCTTCACCTGTTTTAACATTAGATAAATACGCTAAAATTTTCTTTGAAAACGGAGGAACAGATCTTGTTATTTATGAAAAAGTCTATCCTATAATTTCGACTAAACAAGATGATTTTTTCGATTTCATTTCTGGATCGGCATTGACGGTTTATCAAGAGCGATTGAATGAAAATCAATTTCAAGAATTAAGTACAGAATTTAAAAAAAGAATAAATACTTATTTCCCAAACGTTCCATCTATTTATGCATTCAGAAGATTAATTCTTTATGCTAAATTTTAGTTTTCTACACGAAGAAAACACCTAAACAACTACCTTTTAACAACTTAAACAAAAACCAACAAATTATAAAAAATTTTGCTTGAAAGTCATTTTTTTGTAAAACTTATAAGATAAATTTCACTATATTTGAGTAAATCATTCCAAATCTATTTTTTAAACGCCGATAATTTTAACAAATGTTTAATTTAATATTAAAATCATCTTACCCCATAAGATTGTTTTAAGATTAGAAAAAAACAAAGAAAGACACCTTTATTATTAACCTACTAATTATAAGTTTATGTCTAAGTTACAAGCTTTAAAAAACTTTCGTTTTCCCAATGTCTTTATCCTTATTTTAATTGTTTTCATCTCTTGCGCATTACTTATCTGTATTAATTTTTTCACCATTAAAATGCTATCTGCAAGCAGAGCTTATGTCACTGGCGAATCACATTACTCTAAGGGACAAAAAGACGCTTCCCGACATCTTATAACTTATCTCTATACCAAAAATCCAAATCAATGGAAATTGTATTTGGAAGAATTAAAAATACCACAAGGAGATGGCACTGCAAGAATTACACTTTTAAAAGCAGGAGACAATAAAATCGCTCGAAAAGGATTATTAATTGGTCGAAATCACGAAGAAGATTTAGATGATATTATTTGGTTATTTGACAATTTCAAACAAGTTTCTTATTTATCAAAAGCCATAGAAGAATGGGGAAAAGGCGACAAACTCATTTTTCAATTATTTGTTATTGGCCAAGAAATTAATGCCAAAATTAACCACAAACTTCTAACTCTCGAAGATCAAAAACGTTATCTAAAAGAAATAAGCACAATAAGTGATCAACTAACAATTAATCAACGTAATTTTTCTAACATCTTAGGAGAAGGAACCCGCAAAATAAAAGATTTGCTCATTTTTACAAATATTTTTTTCATCCTGATCATAATCTGCAGTGTGTGTCTTTACTATTCGATTATGGTTAAAAGACTTCTGATTTCTAAAAAGGAAATCGAAGTTAAAAACGAAAATCTGGTTATTGTAAACCGCGAATTAGACCGATTTGTTTACAGTGCGTCTCACGATCTTAGATCCCCAATCACTTCATTAAAAGGCCTAATCGAAATTACAGCTTTGGAAGACGACGTCAATCAGGTTCGTAATTATCTGCAGATGATGCATCAAAGTCTGGCTCGTCAGGATCAATTTATTAGCGACATTATTGATTATTCTAAAAACAAAAGAAAAGAGGTAATCATGGAACCTGTCAGTTTAAAAGAATTATTTAATGAAGCTATTTTACAATTAATGCATATTGAAAATGCCAATAGAATAAAATTCACTCAGGAAATTCAGATAGATCAAATTGAGAGCGATAGTCTTCGTCTAAAAATCATTATCAACAATCTAATTTCAAACGCTATAAAATATGCCGATTGCAGTAAACAAGAAATGTTCATTACAATCAAAACTTATTTTAGCGAAGGTTTGAACAAAATTGAAGTCGAGGATAACGGAATTGGAATTCACGACGAACACAAAGAAAATATTTTTGATATGTATTTCGGAACCAACAAAAACAAAGGTTCCGGATTAGGATTATATATCGTAAAAGAAGCCGTTGAAAATATCAAAGGTGATATTTCTGTTTTTTCAGAAAGTAGTATTGGAAGTAAATTTATAGTAACTATACCTAACCCACATGCCGTTTAGATCTCAATTTATTATCATAGAAGACAACTTAATTGATCAGTTTGTCACAAAAAAATTACTTAAAAAAGGATTAGATGTTAATCCGTTATACATTGCTAATAATGGAAAAGAAGGATTAGAGTGGCTTCTCAAACATCAAAACAACCAACCACTGATTATAATTTTAGACATTCAAATGCCTATTATGAACGGATTTCAATTTTTAGATGAATTTGAAAGACTTGCCGAAGATGTAAAAGATAAAATTGAAATCTTCGTACTTTCGTCTACTTTGGATACCGATGAAATCAACAAAGTGAAAGAAAACAAATACGTTTCTGCTTTTTGGAATAAACCTTTCAGATTGGAATTATTGCAAAAGACTTTTGTTTAAAAAAGATTATTCTAAAACACGATTTACCTGAGAAAATGACCTAGTATAATAAGGTTCTTTTGTAGAGGAAATGATTACCCCTCCGTGTGTTGATGAATGTACAAATTTAATTTCGCCATCGATATTCTCAACAACCATCCCAACATGGTTTATGTGGCGTCGTCCGTTGGTTTTAAAGAAAATTAAATCTCCTTTTTGAGCTTCGTCTGAAGCTACTTTGGTTCCTATTCGAGATTGTTCTATTGAACTTCTTGGCAGTTTAATATCAAAATTGCCAAAAGTGCAAAACATTAATCCTGAACAGTCAAAACCTGCTTTTGTGGTACCACCAGAACGATAACGTGTTCCTATATTTTCGGTAGCATTTGCAATAAGCTGATCAATTAATTCTGAATGACTTCCTGTTGGTACTTTGATATAGGTAGAATCTCTTTTTATTTCTGGAATAGCTGTACTTTCGGCAATTTGAGTTGAAGAAGAAACTACATTTTCATTAGATTCAGGAAGTATTTTTGATGCTTGAATCGCATCGGCTTTTTCTTTTGGTAAGCGAATTTTAAGAACATATCCAACTGGCATTTTTCTTTTTACCAAAGGATTCTGACGCTCTAATTCTGCAACTGAAATTCCGTATTCTTTAGAAATTCCATATTTAGTTTCTTTGGTTTTGACTTCTCTAATGAGCTCAACTTCCGGAGAAGCAATTTCTTGTATTACAGGTTTATCGTTTGAAGCAACATTATTTGAAGGAATAACGATTTGTTGTCCAACTTTCAGCCCTTCAGTTTCTAAAAGCGGATTGGCTTGTTTCAACTGATCGACACTGACATTATATTTTTTAGAAATTCCCCAAAGTGTTTCTTTAGAAAGTACTTCATGCGAACCCGAAGTATTATTTACAACCGCTTCAACTGTTTTAGTTTTAGCTTTTGTTGTGCTTTTATTTTTGTTAGGAATTAACAGAACAGAGTTCAGTTTAAGAATTTTAGGAGCGTTTGGATTTGCATCGGCAATTTCCTTTACTTTCACTCCATATTTTTTGGCTATAACAGAAAGGTTTTCTCCTTGCGAAATTTTGTGCTTAATGAAATTATCTTGTGCAAAAGCTCCAAAACCGAAAAAAAACAAAACTATTATTAACCTATAGACCATATTTTTTGAATTACATCTTTATTATTATTTAATGAGCTCAAAACGTTATTTTTTAAACTCAAAAAAATCATTTTTATTACGTGCATTGCGAATTTAACTTTTTAAAGTAAAAAACACACGCTTTTTAACAACTAATTTTTATCTAGAGACCAAATTTAAACCTTAATTAACATCAGAAAAAGCTTCGTATTTGAATTTCAACACTTTACATTTTATACTAAAAAACATCATTTTAACCTGAAAAAATGAATCTCCTAGCCCAGATCGAAGCGGCATCCTTTTGTTTTTTCTTTAAAAAACAAAAGATATAGCGAAGAGCTGGATTAGCTCCTAATAAAAAAACGCCCTGTTTTCACAGAGCGTCTTTTTTAAATTATATCAACGGATTAAGCTTTTCCGGCAGCAATTAAGTTTAAAGCTGAACCAGCAATAAACCAGCCAATTTGTCCTTCATTATAAGTATGGTTTGCCAAAATAATATCTTTTGTACCATTTGCGTGAACAAATTCTAATGTCAACGGTTTACCTGGAGCAAATTCTGTTAAATCTAAGAAGTTAATAGTATCATCTTCCTCAATCTTATCGTAATCTGCTTCATTTGCAAATGTCAATCCTAAAAGGCCTTGTTTTTTAAGGTTAGTTTCGTGAATACGAGCAAACGATTTTACCAATACCGCTTTGACACCTAAGAAACGAGGCTCCATCGCAGCATGCTCGCGAGAAGAACCTTCTCCATAGTTGTGATCTCCAACTACAATTGATGGAACTCCAGCAGCTTTGTAAGCACGAGCAACAGCAGGAACCGCATCATATTGTCCTGTCAATTGGTTTTTAACCGAATTTGTTTTTTGATTATATGCATTCACAGCTCCAATCAACATATTATTGGAAATGTTATCTAAATGCCCACGGAAACGTAACCAAGGTCCGGCCATAGAAATATGGTCAGTTGTACATTTTCCAAATGCTTTGATTAATAATTTGGCACCTGTGATATTTTTACCATCCCAAGCATCAAAAGGAGCCAATAACTGCAAACGTTCAGAAGTTGGATTGACTACAACTGTAACTCCAGAACCATCTTCGGCCGGAGCCTGAAATCCTGGATCTTCAGCATAAAATCCTTTAGCTGGGAGTTCGTCTCCTGTTGGAGCATCCAGCATTACTTCTTCTCCATCTTCGTTAATCAACTTGTCAGTTAACGGATTAAAGCCCAAATCACCAGCAATCGCCATTGCAGTCACCAATTCTGGAGACCCAACAAAAGCTAATGTATTAGGATTACCATCTGCACGTTTCGAGAAGTTACGATTGAAAGAGTGAACAATTGTATTTCTTTCTTCTTTTTCAGCTCCTTCTCTATCCCACATACCAATACATGGTCCGCAGGCATTAGCAAAAACGGTTGCTCCAATTTTATGGAAAGTATCAATAAATCCATCTCTTTCTATTGTTGAACGAACAACTTCAGAACCTGGAGTAATAGTAAACTCTGCTTTTGTTTTTAAGTTTTTTGCTGCTACTTGTCTTGCCAAAGAAGCTGCACGTGAAATATCTTCATACGAAGAGTTTGTACAAGAACCAATCAAACCAACCTGAATTTGTAATGGCCAGTTATTTTTGATTGCTTCCTCTTTCATTTTAGAAATTGGTGTAGCCAAATCTGGTGTAAACGGTCCGTTTAAATGTGGTTCTAATTCAGACAAGTTAATTTCTATAACCTGATCAAAATATTGCTCTGGATTAGCGTATACTTCTGGATCTCCTGTTAAATAAGGAGCAATCTTATCTGCTGCATCGGCAACATCTGCACGGTTTGTAGAACGAAGGTAACGTCCCATTGATGCATCGTAACCAAAAGTTGAAGTTGTAGCTCCAATTTCAGCTCCCATATTACAAATTGTTCCTTTACCTGTACAAGACATAGCTGTTGCACCTTCACCAAAATATTCTACAATAGCTCCGGTTCCACCTTTTACAGTCAAAATTCCGGCTACTTTAAGAATCACATCTTTTGGAGCTGTCCATCCTGATAATTTACCCGTTAACTTAACTCCAATTAATTTAGGAAATTTAAGCTCCCAAGCCATTCCAGACATAACGTCCACGGCATCTGCTCCACCAACACCAATTGCTACCATTCCTAAACCACCAGCATTTACAGTGTGCGAATCGGTACCAATCATCATTCCGCCAGGGAAAGCATAATTTTCAAGTACTACTTGGTGAATAATTCCCGCTCCTGGTTTCCAGAAACCAATTCCATATTTATTAGAAACAGACGATAAGAAGTCGAAAACTTCATTACTTTGTGTTTTTGCTCTAGCCAAATCGGTTGCAGCATCTATTTTTGCCTGAATTAAGTGATCACAGTGAACTGTTGTTGGAACAGCTACTTTAGATTTACCAGCGTGCATAAATTGCAATAATGCCATTTGAGCAGTCGCATCCTGACACGCAACGCGGTCTGGTGCAAAATCAACATAATCTACTCCTCTTCCAAACGCTTTGGTTGGATTTCCATCCCAAAGGTGATTGTACAAAATTTTCTCAGTTAAAGTAAGTGGGCGTCCAACAATTTCTCTTGCTTTATCAACACGAGAAGGCATGTTTTCGTACACTTTTTTAATCATTTCGATATCAAAAGCCATATGTTTTTTGTTTTTATTATTCTTTTTTGAACATCACAAGTTACAAAAAATAGAGTAATTATTACAAAAAAAGCCCGAGTTTTACTACTCGGGCTCTTGATTTATAATTAATCTTGATTACATTACCAACTGTTTGTTTGAAGGCGCAAACTTAGTTAAGTTGATACCATCTACTGCGGTTGTATATTCATCTAAAGTAGGAGTTCTACCTAAGATTGTAGACAATACAACAACTGGAGTTGAAGAAAGTAATGATTCTCCTTTTTTACCTTCTTTGTCTTCTACAACTCTTCCTTGGAAAAGACGGGTTGAAGTTGCCATTACAGTATCTCCTTTTGCCGCTTTTTCTTGGTTCCCCATACAAAGATTACATCCAGGACGCTCTAAATACAACATGTTTTCGTACTCTGTACGTGCTGCACCTTTTGGAGCATTATCATCAAACTCAAATCCTGAGTATCTTTGTAAAACTTCCCAGTCTCCTTCAGCTTTTAACTCATCAACAATGTTGTATGTTGGAGGAGCTACAACAAGAGGTGCATTGAATTCAACTTTACCTTTTTGCGCTTCAACATTTTTCAACATTTGAGCAAGGATTTTCATATCTCCTTTGTGAACCATACAAGAACCGATAAATCCTAGGTCTACTTTTTTCTCTCCTCCGTAGAAAGATAAAGGTCTAATTGTATCGTGAGTATATCTCTTAGAAACGTCAACGTTATTTACGTCTGGATCTGCAATCATTGGTTCAGCAATCTGATCTAAATCAACTACAACTTCTGCATAATATTTAGCATTTGCATCTGGAGTTAAAGCAGGTTTTTCTGCCGATTTAATTTCAGCAATTCTCTTATCTGCTTTGTTGATCAATCCTTGAAGAACGTGTTTATCGTTATCCATACCTTTATCAATCATGATTTGGATTCTGCCTTTAGCAATTTCCAATGATTCAATTAAAGTATCATCTTCAGAAATACAGATAGAAGCTTTTGCTTTCATTTCTGCAGTCCAGTCTGTAAATGTAAATGCCTGGTCAGCAGTAAGTGTTCCAATATGAACCTCAATAATTCTTCCTTGGAATACGTTTTCTCCTCCAAACTGGTGAAGCATTTGCGCTTGTGTAGCGTGAACTACATCACGGAAATCCATATATCCTTTCATGTCTCCTTTGAAAGTCACTTTTACAGACTCTGGAATTGGCATTGAAGCCTCACCTGTAGCCAATGCAAGAGCAACAGTTCCTGAGTCAGCACCAAAAGCAACACCTTTTGACATTCTTGTATGAGAGTCACCACCGATAATGATAGCCCACTCATCGATTGTAATATCATTAAGTACTTTATGAATTACGTCTGTCATTGAATGATAAACTCCTTTCGGGTCACGAGCAGTGATCAAACCGAAATCATTCATAAATTTCATTAATTTTGGAATATTCGCTTGAGCTTTTTTATCCCAAACAGAAGCAGTATGACATCCAGATTGGTAAGCACCATCAACGATTGGCGAAATTACTGTTGCAGCCATAGATTCTAATTCCTGAGCAGTCATAAGACCAGTCGTATCTTGAGAACCTACGATGTTTACTTCAACACGAACATCAGAACCTGCGTGTAATACTTTACCTGGAGCGATACCAACAGCATTTTTATTGAAGATTTTTTCTACAGCCGTAAGACCTTGTCCTTCATGAGAAATTTCTTTTGATGGAGCAAATACAAGAGGTGCTTCAACATCTAAAACTTTAGCAGCTAATGTTTGAAGTTTTTTACCAAATACAATAGCATACGAACCACCAGCTTTGATAAATTCCATTTTTTGAGGCGTAAATGCCTTAGAAATATCAATTAATTCTTGATCACCATTGTACAATTTTTTCTCTTTAATATTGATTGTTAAAACTGTACCTGTAGCAACAGAATATGTTTGCTCTAAAATTGGCTCGTCGTTTTCGTTACGAACAACATTACCGTCTGCATCAACTTTTTTAACCCAGTTTTTAAGGTCTAAACCGATACCACCAGTAACATCAACAGTTGTTAGGAAAATTGGAGAAATTCCGTTTGTTCCTCCAACGATTGGAGCAATATTTACGAATGGAATATATGGACTTGCTTGTTTTCCTGTCCAAAGAGCCACATTGTTTACACCTGACATTCTTGAAGAACCAACACCCATTGTTCCTTTTTCAGCGATTAACATCACACTTTTATCTGGATGTTGTGCTTGTAAAGCTCTAATTTCTTGTTGTGCTTGAGGAGTAATCATGCATTGTCCGTGAAGTTCACGGTCAGAACGTGAGTGCGCCTGATTACCTGGAGAAAGTAAATCTGTAGAGATATCCCCTTCACCAGCTATAAAAGTCACCACTTTAATTTCGTCTGCTACTTCTGGAAGTTTTGTAAAAAACTCAGCTTTTGCATAGCTTTCAAGAATTTCTTTGGCAATTTCATTATTATTTTTAAATGCCTCTACTAAACGATCTGTATCTGCTTCGTAAAGGAAAACTTGTGTTTTAAGAACTTTTGCTGCTTCTTTTGCAATAGCGGTATCATTACCTAAAGCCAAATCAAGTAAAACCTTAATTGAAGGCCCACCTTTCATGTGAGACAATAATTCAAAAGCAAAAGCAGGAGTGATTTCTTTTACTAAAGATTGACCAAGAATGATCTCTTTTAAGAAGTTCGCTTTTTCACCAGCTGCACTTGTAGTACCTGGTAAAGTGTTATAAATAAAAAACTTAAGAGAATCTTCTCTGTATTCATTACCTAAATCTTTAATTTGAGCAATGATTTCGCTTATTAATTCAGCTCCATCAATTGGTTTTGGATGAAGTCCCTGACCTTTTCTTTCTTCAATTTCTTGAATGTAATCTTTGTAAGTATTCATAATTAAGTAGAAGTATTTTTTTTGTACGCAAATTTAAAGATTAAAGCTGAGAATTAAAAAAAATATAATAGAACTAGCCTTTTCAAAAATTATTATTGTTAAAAAACGATTTTCAATGCTTGTTTTTAACAAAAAATCAATTTTGAATTGAAAAAATGATTTTTTGATATTTTAAAATCTTTTCTTTAACAAAGTCGAAATTTAATGTTATGAAGTAAGTGAGATTTTACTTCTATTTCTACAAAGAACAGTTCTAAATAAGCAATTATAACGTTATAGTAAGGATTTCAAAAGACTGATTCAGCACTTTTATCAATACCTTTTTTTAACCTTAATCTTACATTAAAAAAAAATCAACGAAAGTATCTTGAATTAATTTTTTCTTATAACTTTGCAATTCAAAGTTCTTTTAAAAACACAACACTATGAAAAACAAATTAGAACAATTTAAAGAATACACTCAAAAAGAAGGTATCATGGTCAGTTTAGTAATCACCCTGTTTTGCATGGTTTTACTTTGTACCGTACTGATTCTGTCGGCTTTTAATTCACGCAGTGCAGAACCATTCTGCCAAATAAATTTAATTTTTGAATTTATCTATGGTATTATTCTTTCGTTTTTTCTTTTAAGAAGAAGAGAAAGATATTCTCATCTAATTCCTTTTCTATTTTTAAACTGGCTAATCGGATGCTTTTCGTTAAACGTTTTAATTCCAATTTTTGAAGATCTCCCTATCTGGGTTTACATTCTCACTTTGACCTTTTGCATTTCAAATTTCTTTATTTACAACAGGCAAAACGAAAGGAATATTCCATTAACCTTATTATTCATCAATGGATTATCTTATTCAATAATTCTATATTATGCTTTATTCTTAATACCAATTAGTATAATTTCATTAGTTACAATACTTCTGTTAGGATTGGGATTTTACGGATTAGTTCCCGCAATAATCTCCTTAATTCACTTGACAACACTTTTACGATTATTTAATAACGACATACGATACATTACCTTTTTTACTGCTGGTATTTTAAGTGTCGTATTTGCTTTATTTGCCTTTACAATTCGGCTGAATATTGAAAGCAAAAGAATAAGCGAAAACGAAATTTCAAAATCATTTGATTATAATGACGATTTGCCTGCTTACATTAAGATTTCACAACATCTGGAGCCTAATTTTTTTAATGAAATTTTGCTTAAAAAAGATATTGTCTACAAAAGCAATGATGATTTCTTTAGTCTTAGAGGCTTTAATTCATTTGGAAGTGCTAGGTATAACGAGAGAAAGATTCACAATCCGTTTATTACTATTGCTTATTTATTTTGCAACGATCTTAATTTAAGTCTTGACGACCGAATTAATATACTAAAATCAAACTTTGATAAAAGACTGGAAACAGAAGAACAATTATGGAGCGGCGAGGATTTGTTTACTAAAAGCATCAAAGAAGATGTTAAAATTTATCCTGCTACAAGACTGGCTTACACCGAAATCACTATGGATATTGCTTGTAAAAAAGAATCTTGGCAAGACAAAGAGGCCATTTATTCTTTTCAACTTCCTGAAGGTTCTGTCGCAACTTCGCTTTCTTTATGGGTAAACGGAATCGAACGCAAAGGTGTCCTCACTACCAAAGAAAAAGCTCAAAAAGCCTATAAACAAATTGTTGGAGTAGAAAGCCGCGATCCGTCTTTGATGCAGTGGAAAGAGGGCAACAAAATTGTTGTTCGAGTTTTTCCTGTAAATTATGAAAACCCTCGAATTTTCAAATGCGGTTTTACAACTCCTTTACAAGCAGGTGAAACCGAAATGAAATACCGAAACATCTCAATAAAAGGACCTAATATCTCAAATGCTTCTACAATTTCACGAATTCAGATTACAGATAACACTAAAGTCAGAACTAGTAAAGATTTTGAATTTAAAAATAACGCTTTCATAAATAATTCAAAAGGATTAGAGGATTGGGAAGCTGTTATGTCTTTAAGCAAGCCTCTTCATTCGAGTTCTTTTGCATGGAAAGACAAGGTTTACAAAGTTAAAGAAATTCAAAAATCGACTATTCCATTTACGCCTTCAGAAATTATTTTAGATCTCAATAGTAAATGGACTTTAAACGAAATAAAATCATTCGTCAATTTACCGGGAAAATCAATTTACGTATATAATGACAAAGAGAAGAAAGCCCTTAATATTGATAATTTTAAAACCATCCATTCAGAATTTAAAGACTTGCATTATTCCTTATTACCTCTTTATAAAATAACCCAAAACAGTTTAATTATAACTAAATCAAGCGCGTTCTCGGCCAATTTTGAAGAGTTAGATAAATCAGGTTATTTAAATAAAATAAGAACAGGCACCAAACAACAAAACTTAAAAGTCATCAATCTTTCGGCAGAAATTAATCCGTTTTGGCAAACTATCAAAGAACAGAAGTACATTGATTACTACCAGACTTCGCTCAAGAATAGTTTAAAAATGATAGAACAGAAACAATTTCCTGTATATAAAACTGAAGAAAACTCAGTAAACATTGAGCCCGCAGCAATTTCTATTCAGGAAACTGCAAAAGACAGTATTCTTAAAAGTGATGGGCCAAATCATATTTACAGAATGTATGCTTTTGGAAAAGTTTTAGAAGAACAAGTAAAAATTCAGAACGACTCTTTAACTGCAAACCAATATGTAAATCTGGCCAAAGACGCGAATATTGTAACACCTATTTCATCATTAATAGTTTTGGAAACAGATGAAGATTACAAAAATAATGGAATTGAGAAAAACATAGACACTCTTAGAAACGCCTCAATCAATAATGATGGCGCTGTACCAGAACCACACGAATGGGCTCTTATTTTTATCGCCTTAACGACCGTACTGCTTTACAACAGAAAAAGCAAAAAACAAACCAACCGATGAAACATTTGTTATTACAATACATAAAGCCTCTGATGATTCTTAGTGCGATTGTGGCATTTTTAATAAATTATGACATTATTAAAAATAATCTTGATAGTAATTTTATAGGAATCTTATTCTCAATCGCCTTATTTATCATTGGAGGAAGAAGAACAAACTTAAATCTAAATTATCCTTTGGTGGGACTAATTTTTATATTAGAGTTTATAAGTTTTCGTCTTCATACAAAATCATTGCATTTTTTGGCATTAGCCATATTTGCCTGTTTTCTGTATTATAAGTTCAGTGGAAAATTTTCTTTCATTGCCTTTTTCTGTATTGTATTATTTTCATCACTCTTTAATACATTTTTTAATTTTCTAACAACCGAAATAAAACAAACACTCTGCTACACCGTCTTTCTGACTTTAAAAAATGTAATCACTATAGACAAGATTGAGGGAGTAAATTTTTATATAAATAGTGCTAAAATCACAGTAGACACAGCATGCATGGGACTTTCTATGTTTAAAACAGGATTACTCACTGGTGCTTTCTTATTGACTTTAGAAGAACGTAAACAACAAAATTACTTTGGCATTAAGCAGATTATTCTATTTTGTTTACTTGTAATAACACTGAACATCGTTTCTAATTATTTCAGAATTGTAATTTTGATTTTATTCAATTGTACAAAAGAAAATATGCTGCATCATAGTATTGGGCTGTTTTGTTTTGTTGTTTATCAAATTGTTCCAATGCTATTTTTGATTCGTTATTTCAAACCGAAACAAAAAGAGCTCCCAAAAGCAAACAAAAAACTGATTTTAGGTTCAGCTATACTAGTAACCTTTGTAGTAATACTTTGCACAAGTTTAAAAATCAAAACAGACTCGAATGACAACTTGCTGGAAAATTTAAATCCACAATACAATGTTCAACAAGGAAACTGGGTTAATAAAGAAGTTTTCAAAATTTCAACTTCAGAAAAACTTATTTACATTAAAACTCCAGCGCACAAACCATTGATATGCTGGACAGGAGACGGATATTCTATTACCGAATCTAAAGAGACGAAAAGAAACAACGAAGAAATCTGGCAAATTAAAATTGAGAAAAACAACAAAAAGTATCTGTCTTATTGGTGGTACGAATGTGATGGAAAGAAATACACTTCACTTATCAAAGTTTTATTGATAAAGTTAATTCACAACAAACCTGTCCGTTTAATTAATGAAACTTTCAAAACACCTTTATAAAACAAAAACAGCCCGAAAAATATCGGGCTGTTTCATTTAATCTATATTTTCTACATTAGCTTTTTAATAATAACTTCTTCTGTTATTCCTTCAGCATCTGCTTTATAATTTTTAATAATTCTATGACGCAAAATTCCAGTTGCTACTGCTTGTACATCTTCAATATCTGGCGAAAATTTACCATTGAATGCAGCGTGAGCTTTTGCTGCTAAAATTAAATTCTGTGAAGCTCTTGGTCCAGCGCCCCAATCCAAATAATTTTTCACAAAATCATTGGTAAGTGCATTATCAGGACGTGTTTTACTAACCAGAGTAACGGCATATTCAATTACATTATCTGCCACAGGAATTCTACGGATTAAATGCTGGAAATCTATAATTTCCTGAGCCGTAAACAACGGATTAATATCGGTCTTTGTATCAGAAGTTGTTCGCTTTACAACTTGGACTTCTTCTTCGAAAGTTGGATACTCTAATTTTATGGCAAACATAAAACGGTCTAACTGAGCTTCTGGCAAAGGATATGTTCCCTCCTGTTCAATCGGATTTTGAGTTGCCAGAACAAAATATGGTAAATCTAATTTATGATGCTGCCCTGCGATTGTAACCGATCTTTCCTGCATTGCTTCAAGTAAAGCCGCTTGCGTTTTAGGAGGTGTTCTGTTAATCTCGTCCGCTAAAATAATATTAGAGAAAATCGGTCCTTTTATAAATTTGAAATTTCTATTTTCATCCAAAATTTCACTTCCTAAAATATCAGATGGCATTAAATCTGGTGTAAACTGAATTCTTTTAAAATCTAAACCTAACGCTTGAGACAAAGTGTTAATCATTAATGTTTTTGCCAAACCAGGAACACCAATCAAAAGTGCGTGTCCTCCAGAAAAAATACAAAGCAAAATTTGATCTACAACGGCGTCCTGCCCTACAATGATTTTCGCTATTTCTTTTTTTAATTCGTTTCTTTTTTGAACTAAATTGTGAATTGCTGTTACGTCAGACATTTATGAGTATATTTAAATTAAAAAGAGTTAGTTCTACGAATTCATAAAACTAACTCTTTTTATTTATTTAATAAAAATTATTTTTTCAACCAATTATTTGCAAAATCACATTCTTTGTATTCTCCAATAATTTTGATGTAAGTATCTTTAATTTTAGTATCAAACCATTTTGCAATTGCGTTAATTTGTTTTTCTTTTAATGCTAACTCTTTAATTTTTGTATAATCTTTAGCATAATCAGCAGTATGGTCTTCAATACGATTTGTAACTGTAATAAGCTTATAAGTCTTTTTACCTTTATCGTCTGTATTTAAAATTGGTTGAGAAACCTCATTTCCTTTTAAATTAGAAACCTGGCTATACAAAGTCGGATCCATTTTTGTCAATTCAAAACGTGTATCTTGAGTTGTAGGATTCACTAAAGTTCCACCATTTGCTCTCGTTTCTTTTTCATCAGATTCTGTTCTTGCAGCATCTGCAAATGATAGTTCATTACCTACTATTTTATTTCTGATATTAGTAATTCTTTCTTTCGCTTCTTTTAAAGCAGCTTCAGAAACTGTAGGTGCAATCAAAATGTGACGAAGCTCAACTTCCTGCCCTTTAATTTTTTCAACCATAATAATATGGAATCCAAAAGTAGTTTCAAATGGTGCTGAAATTTCACCTGCTTGCAAACTGAACGCCACATCCTTGAACTCTTTTACGAATGGGGTTTTTCTTGTCATTTTATAATAACCACCATTTGGAGAAGATCCAGGATCTTGAGAATACAGAACCGCTTTTGTAGCAAAACTTGACCCGTCAAGCACATCCTGTCTTATAGCGTTTAATCTGTCGATAACTTTCTTTTTGTCTTCTGGAGAAATTTTAGGTTCAACAACAATTTGTGCTACTTCCATTTCAGCTCCAAAAGTTGGTAATTCATCTTTAGGGATTTTCTTAAAGAAGTTACGAACTTCTTCAGGAGTAATTTCTACATCTTTAATGATTTTCTCTCTCATTTCTGTAGCAAGTTTTTGCTCTTTTAAGATGTCAGCAAAATACGTTTTAAATTCTTCTACAGAATTCTTTTTATAATATTCAACAACTTTGCTGATATCTCCACCAACTTGCTGCGTCATATAATTCAGACGCTCTTCCATCATTCCTCTTACTTCAGCATCACTAACAATAATACTATCCTGAATTGCCTGGTGTGCATATAATTTATCTTCTAAAAGTTTCCCAAGCATTTGACATCTTGTAATGTCTTTTATAGATCCTCCTTGTGTCGTAATTTCTAAAAATCCTTTATCAATATCAGAATCTAAAACAATATAATCTCCTACAGTTGCAATAATCCCATCTACTTTCAATTTCCCACCAGTAGGAGCTTCAACAGGTTTTTGAGCAACAACATCAGGAATTATTTCTTGTGCCTTAATAATTGGAGTCAAAAAAAGGAAAAAACAAATTGTTAGTACGAATCTGTAATCAATTGTTTTTAGCTGTAATTTTTTTAATAACATTATTTTAAATTTTATTTGAATGTAAGCCTGTTTAGATAATTCTTCACCATTATTTATGCCTTCAAACATAAATAATCAATATAGTTCTTTTATACCTTATAACGAACAAAAATAACAATTCAATTACATAATACAACTATCTGATATACTATTAACAAAAAATTATAGGATATGAAGATCGCTCTCAAGAATGTTAATCAAAAATACTCTCAAAACTATTATAACCTCTTGTATACAGTTCTATTTTTTCAAAAAAATCAATAATACTTAAAGACTTCCAAATTTAAGAACTGAATATTTTTATAAAGCCGTATTTAATAGTACTTTTGCAACCTATTTATACGAAATATGAGCTTTTTAAAAGAAATACAACGCAGAAGAACATTTGGAATTATCTCGCACCCCGATGCTGGTAAAACTACATTAACAGAAAAATTGCTGTTATTTGGAGGGGCTATTCAGGAAGCAGGTGCTGTAAAAAATAACAAAATTAAAAAAGGAGCAACGAGTGACTTTATGGAAATCGAACGCCAAAGAGGTATCTCGGTTTCAACTTCTGTGCTTGCTTTTAATTATAAAGATAAAAAAATCAATATCCTTGATACTCCTGGACACAAGGATTTTGCTGAAGATACTTTTAGAACTTTAACCGCTGTTGACAGTGTAATCGTTGTGATTGACGTTGCAAAAGGGGTTGAGGAACAAACGGAAAAATTAGTTTCTGTTTGTAGAATGCGTAACATTCCGATGATTGTTTTCATCAACAAGTTAGACCGTGAAGGTAAAGACGCTTTCGATTTGATGGATGAAGTGGAGCAAAAATTAGGTTTGAAAGTAACTCCTTTAAGTTTCCCAATCGGAATGGGTTATGATTTCCAAGGAATTTACAACCTATGGGAAGAAAACATCAATCTTTTCAGCGGAGACAGTCGTAAAAACATTGAAGAAACTATCGCTTTTTCTGATGTTCAAAACAATCCAGAATTGGATAAAATTGTGGGTGAAAAAGCAGCAAATAAACTTCGTGAAGAATTAGAATTAATTGACGAAGTATATCCAAAATTTGAGCGTCAAGATTATTTAGATGGAAAAATTCAGCCGGTATTCTTTGGTTCTGCTTTGAATAATTTTGGAGTTCGCGAATTGTTAGATTGTTTTATTACAATCGCCCCATCTCCAAGAGCAAAAGATTCTGAAACTCGTACAGTTGAGCCTACAGAAGAAAAAATGTCTGGATTTGTGTTCAAAATCCACGCAAATATGGATCCGAAACATCGCGACCGTTTAGCGTTTATCAAAATTGTATCTGGAACTTTCGAAAGAAATAAACCTTATTACCACGTTCGCCAGAAGAAAAATTTAAAATTCTCTAGTCCAAATGCCTTTTTCGCAGAGAAAAAAGAAATTGTAGACATTTCATATCCAGGTGATATTGTTGGTTTACATGATACTGGAAACTTTAAAATTGGAGATACCTTGACAGAAGGCGAAATCATGAGCTTTAAAGGAATTCCAAGTTTCTCTCCAGAACATTTTAGATACATTAATAACGCTGACCCGATGAAAGCTAAGCAATTAGAAAAAGGTGTTGATCAGTTGATGGATGAAGGTGTTGCTCAGTTGTTTACTTTAGAAATGAACAATCGTAAAGTTATCGGAACGGTTGGAGCACTTCAGTATGAGGTAATTCAATATCGTTTAGAGCACGAATACGGAGCAAAATGTACTTATGAAAATTTCCCTGTACACAAAGCGTGTTGGGTAAAACCAGACGATGCTAAAAACGAAGAATTCAAAGAATTTAAACGTATCAAACAAAAATTCTTGGCTCACGATAAATATGGCCAATTGGTATTTTTAGCCGATTCAGATTTTACAATTCAAATGACACAAAGTAAATATCCAAGTGTAAAATTATTCTTTACATCTGAGTTTGATTAATACTTTCTGTATTGAAAAAAATACAAAAGGCTGTCTAAAATACTATAGACAGCCTTTTTTAATCTTTATATTATCTGTAATTAATTCCTAATCCGCCTGCAATATAGACTCTAGTAAGTTCTTCCGCTTCTATAACTATATTTTGAGATAAAACTTTATTTTTTACCGCATTTGCAGAAAAAGATATTTCTTTTGAAAGATAATAATCATTTCCAGTGATCGTAATCATGAAGGTTTTACTGCTTTTTGAAATTTTAGCTTTTATAGAAAATTCTCCTGTTTTCGGATTTACTTTTACAGCTTGTGAACCATCGACAGCAAGCATCAAATTGGGATATTCTTTTCTATCAAAAGGCTTATTGGTTTTTGCTTCCAATAATTTTCCTTGAATGATTATCGAAACTTCCTCATTTGTATTATGATTATACGCCACTTTACCTACCGTATAAACAGGCTCAGAACAACCTATTTCAGTTTTAACTACCTCTTTTTCTTGTGCCGAAAGATTTGACACTAATAAAACAGATGCCGCCACTGCCGCATATTTTAAGTTATTGATTTTAGACACTTCATTATATTGAAATTCTTCTTCAAGTTGTGTCGTTTTTAATCTCGCACAAATATTCGTGTCTTTATTTTCCGCAATGAATCTTGCCACTTCCGAATTGGTCTTCTTGCTTAAATCAATTACGTTTTTCATGCAAGAATTACAAAATGAACCATTTGCGTTAGGAATCATTTTATCAAAATTTTCAGAACATGGGCTTGCTATTTCTAAGGTGAATTTCGTTTTCATATTGTACTTCTTTTTAAATTAAAATCTTTCAAATGATTCTTACTTATATAGAGTACATTTTTAAACAAAAGGTTGGGAAGCGAACGAAATATTTTTACAAAGACCTCTAACAAACTCACTATTAGATATAAAAAAAGCACTAATCTTTCATCAGCGCTTTTCTTTAATTTGAATTCAATCAACCTTACTAAGTCATTATATTTCAAAAATTAATCTTTTCATAGGTTTGCAAATCTACTTTAACACAGGAATGAAAAGAAATTTTGTCGATTAAAGTAAATTAAATCAGATGAAATACATTTTATTTTTAAACTAAGAATAAAAAAAGCCCCATTTAAAATGGGGCTTTTGAAATTTATGCTTGTCCCGCAGGACCAAAATTAAGCGGAATTGGTGCTTGTTCCGTTTCTTTGATTTCGCCGTGAGCTGCTTCAAATCTGTGGATATTTTCACCTATTGCTCTTAACAATCTTTTAGCATGTTGTGGTGTCAAAACAATTCTTGACTTTACCTTGGCTTTAGGAATACCTGGCATAATGCTAACAAAATCTAAAACAAACTCAGATGATGAGTGATTAATAATTGCCAGATTAGAATAAATTCCTTCTGCAATAGTTTCGTCTAACTCAATATTAATTTGCTCTTGTTGTTGTTTCGGATTACTCATAGTTTCCTAATTAATAAATGTATTCTTCTTTATTTGCCATCATTTCGTTGTAATCGTCTTTAGATCCTACGATAGTGTTATCGTACTCTCTCATACCAGTTCCTGCAGGAATTCTGTGTCCAACAATTACATTTTCTTTTAATCCTTCTAAATCATCTACTTTACCAGCTACAGCAGCTTCGTTAAGTACTTTCGTTGTCTCCTGGAATGAAGCCGCAGAAATGAATGATTTAGTTTGTAACGAAGCTCTTGTAATACCTTGTAAAACTGGCGTTGCAGTTGCAGTGATTACATCTCTTGCTACAACAAGATTTTTATCTGTACGTTTCAATAATGAATTTTCGTCACGTAATTCACGAGGTGTAATGATCTGACCTGGTTTCAATACTGAAGAATCTCCAGCATCTTCAACCACTTTCATTCCGTATAATTTATCATTTTGAAGGATAAAGTCTTTAGTGTGGATCAATTGATCTTCTAAGAATAGAGTATCTCCTGGATCTTCAACTTTTACTTTACGCATCATTTGACGAATAACTACTTCAAAGTGCTTGTCATTAATTTTTACCCCTTGTAAACGGTAAACCTCTTGAATTTCATTTACCAAGTACTGTTGAACAGCAGCTGGACCTTGAATTCTTAAGATATCATCTGGTGTAATTGCACCATCAGACAATGGAACTCCCGCTCTTACGAAGTCATTCTCTTGTACTAAGATTTGGCTAGAAAGTTTAACTAAATACTTTTTAATTTCACCAAATTTAGACTCGATAACGATCTCACGGTTACCTCTCTTAATTTTTCCAAAAGATACAACACCATCAATTTCAGATACAACAGCTGGGTTAGAAGGGTTACGAGCCTCAAGCAACTCAGTAATTCTAGGAAGACCTCCCGTGATATCGCCTGCTTTAGAAGAACGACGAGGGATTTTCACTAATACTTTACCTGCTTTAATTTTCTCACCATTTTCAACCATTAAGTGTGCACCTACTGGTAAGTTGTAAGAACGAATCAATTCACCTTCTTTACCGTAAACCAATAAAGTTGGGATTAATTTTTTGTTTCTAGCCTCAGAAATTACTTTTTCTTGGAAACCAGTCTGCTCATCGATCTCAACCATGAACGATTGTCCTTGCTCTAAATCTTCGTAAGCAATCTTACCAGTAAACTCAGAAACAATTACACCGTTATATGGATCCCATTTACAAATTACAGTTCCTTTTGCAACAGTATCTCCATCATTAACAAAAATACTAGAACCGTAAGGAATGTTATGTGTATTTAAAACAATTCCAGTTTTCTCATCAACTAATTTCAACTCAGTTGAACGAGAAACTACGATATCAACAGAGTTTCCTTCTCCGTCTTCACCTTTAACTGTTTTTAAATCTTCAATTTCAAGTCTACCTGCGAATCTTGTAACAATACTAGACTCCTCAGAGATACCTCCAGCAACCCCTCCAACGTGGAACGTACGAAGTGTTAACTGTGTACCTGGCTCTCCAATAGACTGAGCTGCAATAACTCCGACAGCTTCACCTCTTTGTGTCATCTTACCAGTAGCTAAGTTTCTACCGTAACATTTAGCACAAATACCTTTTAAAGCTTCACAAGTTAATGGAGATCTAACTTCTACTTTCTCAATTGGAGAAGCTTCGATAGTTCTCATAATTGCTTCAGTAATTTGTTGACCTGATTGAACCATTACTTCGTTAGTAAGAGGATTAATAACGTCTTGTAATGCAACACGTCCTAAAATTCTCTCTCCTAAAGATTCAACGATTTCCTCATTTTTCTTCAATGCTGCAACTTCAACACCTCTTAAAGTTCCACAATCTTCGATGTTAACAATAACATCTTGAGAAACGTCATGAAGCCTTCTTGTCAAGTAACCAGCATCGGCTGTTTTAAGAGCCGTATCCGCAAGACCTTTACGAGCACCGTGAGTAGAAATGAAGTACTCAAGGATCGAAAGACCTTCCTTAAAGTTAGAAAGAATAGGGTTTTCAATAATCTCACCACCACCAGCAGTAGATTTTTTAGGCTTAGCCATCAAACCACGCATACCAGTTAACTGACGAATCTGCTCCTTAGAACCCCTCGCACCAGAGTCAAGCATCATATATACAGAGTTGAAACCTTGTTGGTCTTCTCTAATATTTTTCATTGCTAACTCTGTTAACTGAGCATTTGCTGAAGTCCATACGTCAATAACTTGGTTGTAACGCTCGTTATTTGTGATAAGACCCATGTTGTAGTTAGTTGAGATACCTTCAACTTGCTCTCTAGCATCTGCAATTAACTTCGTTTTTTGTTCTGGGATTCTAATATCACCTAAAGAGAATGATAAACCTCCTCTAAATGCAAATTTATAACCCATATCTTTCATATTATCCAAGAAAGCTGCCGTTGTAGGTACATCAGTCACACTTAAAATGTGTCCGATAATATCTCTAAGGTTTTTCTTAGTCAATACGTCGTTGATATATCCAGCTGCTTCAGGTACTACTTCGTTAAATAATACACGTCCTGCAGTTGTTTGAATAATTTGGTACACTAATTCTCCAGCGTCATTAAAATCTTTTGCACGGATTTTCACACGAGCATTCAATTCTAATCTTCCTTCGTTTAATGCAATGTTTACTTCTTCAGCAGAGTAGAAAGTCAAATCCTGACCAATAATTTTGTGATCTTCTGTAGAAATACGCTCTTTGGTCATATAGTATAGACCCAAGACCATGTCCTGAGAAGGTACAGTAATTGGAGCACCATTTGCAGGGTTCAAGATATTGTGAGAAGCCAACATTAATAATTGTGCCTCTAAAATAGCCTCTGGTCCTAATGGTAAGTGAACCGCCATCTGGTCACCATCGAAATCGGCGTTGAAAGCCGTACATACTAATGGGTGTAACTGGATCGCTTTTCCTTCAATTAATTTTGGTTGGAATGCTTGAATACCAAGTCTGTGCAAAGTAGGAGCACGGTTAAGTAATACTGGGTGTCCTTTAATTACGTTTTCAAGGATATCCCAAACTACAGGCTCTTTTTTGTCAATGATTTTCTTAGCAGATTTTACTGTTTTTACAATACCTCTTTCGATCAACTTACGAATAACGAATGGTTTGTATAACTCAGATGCCATATCTTTTGGCAATCCACACTCATATAATTTCAACTCTGGACCAACGACAATTACCGAACGAGCAGAATAATCCACACGTTTTCCTAAAAGGTTTTGACGGAAACGTCCTTGTTTACCTTTTAATGAGTCAGATAATGATTTTAATGGTCTGTTTGATTCTGTTTTAACAGCAGAAGCTTTACGAGTGTTATCAAATAATGAATCTACTGATTCCTGTAACATACGTTTTTCGTTTCTCAAGATTACTTCAGGAGCTTTAATCTCCATTAATCTTTTCAAACGGTTATTACGGATGATTACACGACGGTATAAGTCATTCAAATCTGAAGTTGCAAAACGACCTCCATCAAGTGGCACAAGTGGACGTAATTCTGGTGGAATAACCGGAACCACTTTCATAATCATCCATTCCGGACGGTTTTCGCGGTTTTCATTAGACTCACGGAAAGACTCAACAACTTGTAATCTTTTTAAAGCCTCAGTTTTACGTTGTTTAGATGTTTCATTGTTAGCACTGTGTCTTAACTCATATGATAAAGCATCCAAGTCAATTCTAGCTAACAAATCCATAATACACTCTGCTCCCATTTTGGCAACAAATTTATTTGGATCTAAATCATCTAAGTATTGGTTTTCCATTGGAAGTGTATCTAAAATATTCAAATACTCTTCTTCAGTTAAGAAATCTAATCTTTGTAATGATTCACCATCAGCATTTTTAGCAATACCCGGTTGGATTACTAC
>NZ_DASWYK010000130.1:0-12292 GCF_036405015.1 Flavobacterium sp.
TTGCAGGTAAAAAAACTTCAGAAACTGAAGCTGAAGCTAAAAAATTGCTTTCTTTTTTAGGACTTTCACATCGTATCAATCACAAACCTAGCAAACTTTCTGGAGGAGAACAACAACGTGTTGCAGTTGCAAGAGCTTTGATTAACAAACCTGATGTTATTTTTGCTGATGAACCTTCTGGAAACCTAGACACTCATTCTGCAGAAAACCTGCATCAGTTATTTTTTCAGCTTCGAGATGAATTTGGGCAGACTTTTGTAATCGTAACTCACAACGAAGAATTAGCCAATATGGCTGACAGAAAGTTAGTAATGTCTGATGGACAAATAATTTCGTAATGCTCTTAATTGCAATCAGCTGGATTTATATTTTATTCACAACCATTAATTTAGGTTTGGGTTTTGACAAAATAATGGATCTAAAAAACAAAGATTTTGTCACGACATCGATTCTTGGATTATTCTCTGTTACTATTTTAGCCAGTATTTGGGCCATATTCGGGAGAATACATATTGAATTTCATATTGCTTTAGTTGTATTGAATATTTTTTGCATTCTAAAATTTCGCAATGAAATCACCAATCTTTACCAATCATTTTTTTCTAATTTTAAACAACTAGAAAGCAGTTTAAAAGTCTGTTTAATTATTATCGCAGTTTTAATAATTGCACAATGCGCTTCTGTCCCATTCGTAATTGACAACGAATCCTACTACATTCAAACTATAAAATGGCTTAATGAATATGGTTTTGTCAAAGGACTTGCCAATCTTCATTTGTTTTATGGTCAAACCAGTGGTTGGCATATCACTCAAAGTGTTTTTAATTTCTCTTTCCTATACAAGAACTTCAATGATTTGAGTGGTTTTTGTCTGCTTTTAGGGAATATTTTCGCCATTCAAAAACTTAATGAATATTATAGAAATAGCAATAAAAACTATCTGATTGTTGGTTTAGTTCCCTTATTCAATATTTTTTTCTTTCAGTTTATCAGTGCACCTTCACCCGATATTCCTGTTTATATCATTTCTTTTATTTTGTTTTTTTATTTTTTAGAAAATTTCAAAAACACAACTGTCGAAATATTCAAACTTGTTACGGCATTAGTACTTTTTTTATTATACATAAAAAACACAACTTTAACTTTTGCCATATTTCCAATCATTTTATTAGGCCTTCATTTTAAAACTATTTCCAAAAACCTTTTAAAACCAATAATACTAACAATTTTGATTGCTGCTATATTTGTTATTAAAAATATGATTATTTGTGGTTCGCCGATATTTCCTTCAAAAATTAATGTCTTAACAACAAATTATGCAATTCCCGATGTAATAGAAAACTTTTACTACGATCAGGTTAAGTATTACGGTTTCTTTTTAACGGCAGAACAATATCATAAAATGAGTGTTTTTGATTTATTCCTTCATTGGCTTTCGATGCCAAAACTGAATGGTTTATTTAATAAAATCAGCATTCTTTTAATAGTAATTGTACCCATTTTTATTTATAAATATCAAAACAAAAAAGCGATATGGCTTCTTTATTTCATAATGCTTTTACAACTGATTTTATTAGGTTTGACATCGCCTCAATATCGATTTTTCATGAATTTCATATTGTTCTTTTCTCTTTTTTGTTTTGTTTGCCTTTTTTACAAAAAGAAAACAATTGAAATCTTCCTTATTTTTTCGATATTTATTACTGGTTTTGTTTTATTGTTCCCTATTACTCTTAATGGATTTTCAAACCATAAATTCATGCTTGAAATAAGTAATTTTTCGATAAAAAACAGTATCTCTCCATATCAAAATTCAAAAAGTAACACTTCCTTTGAAACCATTCAATTAGGAAATTTAAAATATAATTCTCCAGTAGAAAATGACTTTTTCTGGGCAAATGGCGACGGGAATCTTCCTTGTGTAGATAAACAACAGCTGGATTATTTTGAAAAATACTATCATGTTATTCCCCAAATGCGCACCAACGATTTAAAAGACGGATTCTACTCTAAAGAAATTAAAACAAATGAATAAATCAGAATTAAAAGAATTTCTAGACGAAAAAGTCATCCAATATAACAATCAGGATTTTATTGAAAGTGATCCTGTGCAAATTCCGCATCTTTTTACTCAAAAGGAAGATATTGAAATCGCAGGTTTCTTAAGCGCCTCGATTGCTTGGGGAAACCGTAAAATGATCATCAAAAATTCACATAAAATGATGGAATTGATGGGCAACACACCTTACGATTTCGTTATGACACATTCTGATGAAGATTTGGCGAAACTGGAAACTTTTGTGCACAGAACTTTCAACGGACATGATTTTGCTGGTTTTATAAAAGGACTAAAAAACATTTACCAAAACCATAACGGACTTGAAAATGTTTTTGCTAAAAATCAGGAAAAAGACAGTCTGCAGAAAAGTATCAGCGAATTCAAGAAGATATTTTTTGAAACCGATCATTTGGCACGAACTCAAAAACACATTTCAGATCCGCTGAATAATTCGGCTGCCAAAAGGATCAACATGTACCTGCGTTGGATGGTGCGCCAAGATGCAAAAGGAGTCGATTTAGGCATTTGGAAAAGTATTTCTCCATCCGTTCTATCTTGTCCATTAGATGTTCATTCTGGAAATGTTGCTCGCAAACTTGGTATTTTAGAACGAAAACAAAACGATGCCAAAGCACTCGCTGAATTAGACAAAAAACTTCGTGAAATGGATGCTTTAGATCCTGTAAAATACGATTTTGCTTTGTTTGGACTAGGCGTTTTTGAAGGGTTTTAATATTGAAAATTAAATAGTTAGATTAATAAATTATCAGATGATTTTAAGAATTTGATAAACAAACCATGAATTTAACGTACATTTGCACAAAATTTAAAGCAAATGAGCACTTTCGAAAAATTTAATCTTCCAAAATCATTACAAAAAGCAGTTGACGAATTAGGATTTGTTACGCCTACTCCTATTCAGGAAAAATCTTTTTCTGTAATCATGTCTGGACGCGATATGATGGGAATTGCACAAACTGGAACTGGTAAAACATTTGCTTATTTACTGCCTCTTTTAAAGCTTTATAAATTTACGCATACCAATACTCCAAAAATTGTAATCTTAGTTCCAACTCGTGAATTAGTAGTTCAGGTTGTGGAAGAAGTGGAGAAACTGACTACTTATATGTCGGTTAAAACTCTAGGAATTTACGGAGGTGTAAACATCAATACGCAAAAGAAAGCCGTTTACGAAGGAGTTGACATTTTAGTAGGAACACCAGGACGTACAATGGATTTGGCACTAGATGCTGTTGTTCGTTTTGACGAAACACAAAAACTAGTAATTGACGAGTTTGACGAAATGCTGAATCTAGGTTTCAGACCACAACTGACTTCGCTTTTTGCTATGATGAAAACCAAACGTCAAAATATTCTGTTCTCTGCAACGATGACAGACGAAGTAGATGATTTACTAAATGATTATTTTGATTTTCCTGAAGAAGTTACATTGGCTGCATCGGGAACTCCCCTTGAAAAAATTACACAGCTTACTTATAACGTACCGAATTTCAATACTAAAGTAAATCTTTTAAAACATTTACTAGAGAACGACGAAAGTATGAGTCGTATTTTGGTTTTTGTAAACAACAAAAAGATTTCAGATATGCTTTTCAATCGTATTGATGAGCTTTTTGAAGGACAATTTGGTGTCATTCACTCGAATAAATCTCAAAATTATCGTTTGAGCACAATGGCTGAGTTTCAAGAAGGAAATCTTCGAGGCTTAATCACAACCGACGTTATGGCGAGAGGTTTGGATATTTCGAATATTACTCACGTAATCAACTTCGAACTTCCAGAAGAACCAGAATTGTACATGCACAGAATTGGTCGTACAGGTCGTGCAGATGCAACGGGAACTGCCATTAGTTTTGTTACTCCAAGAGAAGAAGAATTCAAAATCGAAACAGAACTTTTAATGGACCAGGAACTTGAAATCGCTGATTTCCCTGAAGAAGTTGAAATCTCTGAAAAGTTAATTGAAGCAGAAAAAGACAAATTACCTAGAAAGTTTTTATTAAAGAAACCAAAACTAGAAGGAGACGGCGCTTTTCACGAAAAATCTAAAAAGAACCAAAAAGTTAATCTTGGAGGTCCTTCAAAAACCAAAAAGAAAACGCACGGTTCTGTTAATAGAAATATGTTGAAGACAAGAAACGAGAAGAAAAAGAAAAATAAATAATTTTTCTTAGAGACAAAGGTTCAAAGGAACAAAGTGACAAAGTTAAAGGCTCAAAAGTACAGGTTTAAACCTCTGTAACTTTGAGCCTTTGTAACTTTGTCACTTTTTAAAAATTAATTTTTCGTAAAAACCAATCCAACCGGCGAACACAATTGAATTCTTCTTCCTGTATCTGTGATTTTTCCTGTTGCGATATCTCTCTTAAAAATAACTATATCATTAGTATATTGATGCCCAACTAAAAGGTAATTTCCTGTTGGATCAATTGCAAAATCTCTTGGTCCTTTCCCCGAAGTACTTTGTTGTTCTACCAATTCTAAGCCTCCCGTTTTAAGAACTTTATAAACTGAAATAGCATTAGCATCTACACGATCAGATACATACAAAAAGTTTCCGTCAGGAGAAAGTTTTATAGCCGCTGCTCCTGTTCCGCCTTTAAAATCTTTTGGTAAAATACTTGTTTCTGCAATTACTTTTAAACTTCCTGTTTTATCCCAACTTAAAGTGGTCAAAGTTCCATCTAACTCTTGAACTAAGTAAACAAATTTTCCGTCTTTGCTAAAAGTTAAATGTCTTGGTCCGCTTCCAGGTTTTACATCAACACTTCCTTTTAAAGTCAGCATTTCGTTTTTAGAAGTTGGATTATATTTATAGATAAACACTTTATCCAAACCTAAATCATTTGAAAGCACGAACTTTTTGTCTGGAGAAAAAACAACCATGTGCACGTGCGCTTTTTCCTGACGCGCTGCGTTTGGTCCTTTTCCTTCGTGCTGAATCAATTGCTGTACTTCTGTAATGCTTCCGTCAGGATTTTTCTTGAATACTACAATACTTCCACCAGAATAATTGGCAACAATTACATTTTTATCATCATTGATCAAATGACAAGGATCTGCTCCTAAAGCATCATTTTTATTCAAAAAATTTACTTTTCCAGATGGAGAATCATATGAAAAAGCACTTACAGTACTTTGTGTTCCATTTTCATTCACTGCGTAAATAAATTTATTATCAGCAGAAACAGATAAATAACTTGGACTTACAACATTCTCAGAAGAATTCTTCAATTTATAATCGCCGTTTGTAGCATCGAATTCGTAAACATAAATTCCGTTGCTTTGGCAAGTATTAGTGTAAGTTCCAACCAACAAGTTGAATTTATTTTGAGCTTTAACCGTGGTCAATGATAAAGCTGAAAATAATACTAAATATATTTTTTTCATAGTTTGTTTTTTTGAATCAGCTAAAATAAGCAATAATATCGTTTAGAAGTACCATCTTAATTCCAAGAAATTACAAAAATTACATTTTTTTCTTAAACCATATAAGTACATATAAGTTATATAAGCTATCCTTTATTCTTTTACTTATAATCTCTAATATGAACTTATATGGTTTAAATAATTTTTAATTCGTATTTTTGACCAGCATCTTCGCGAAAAACAAAACGTAGTGAAGTAAATCGAAGCCAGAATGCATTTTAAACATCCCGAAATTTTATACTTTCTGTTTTTATTGATCGTTCCTATTTTGGTTCACTTATTTCAATTAAGACGATTTAAAACTTCCTATTTCACCAATGTTCGATTCTTAAAAGAACTTGCTATTCAGACTCGTAAGAGTTCTAAAATCAAAAAAAGACTTTTATTAGCCACGCGTTTACTACTCCTCACTTGTGCCATTATTGCATTTGCACAGCCTTTTTTTGAAGCCATTGACAGCAAAAATGCTTCAAACGAAATGTATATCGTTTTAGACAATTCATTTAGTATGCAGGCAAAAGGAAAAAAGGGAGAATTACTAAAAAGAGCCGTTCAGGAATTACTCGAAAACACTCCAGAAAACACGCAGTTTTCACTTTTGACCAACACCGAAAATTTTTGGAATACTGATATTAAATCGTCTAAAAGTGCTTTACAAAATCTAAAATACAGCGCCACTTCTTTTGATCTTTCAGCCATTACAGCAAAAATTAAAGCACATAAATCGTCTCATAAAAAAGACATCGTGATTATTACAGATGCAGTGGGTTTGAAAGAAAAAGACATTGCAACTATGGATTTCGAAGAAAAACCATATTTCATAGTTCCAAAAGCAGAACAGAAAAATAATGTTTCTATTGATAGTGTTTACATCAATCAGACTTTGGAAAACTTCTATGAAATCGGAATTAACCTTTCAGCTTACGGCGAAGATTTCAAACCAGTTTCTACAGCACTTTATAACCAAAACAAACTGATTGCCAAAACGATTGTTAATTTTGATGCGAAGAAAAAGAAAATCAATTTCACGATTCCAAAAGAAGCTTTTCACGGTTATGTGGCAATTGAGGATAATGGTTTAACTTATGATAACAAATTGTTTTTCAGTATTTCTAAAAACAAAAAAACAAACGTAATCAGTATTGGCGAGCCAGAAAAAAGCAATTTCTTATCGAGAATATATACTTCTGGCGAATTCAACTATAACAATTATTCAATTAGTTCTTTAGATTACAATAGTTTAGAAAAGCAAAACACAATTATTCTAAACGAATTAACTGATATTCCGCAGGCATTACAGACAACTTTAAAAGCTTTTGTTTCTAAAGGAGGAAATCTAGTTGTAATTCCGTCTGAGAAAACTTCGATTTCCAATTTGAATACATTTTTAAGCAGTTTTGGAAAAATTCAATTCGGAAATCTAGAAACCAACAGTAAATTAATCACTAAAATTAATTTTGATCATCCTTTATTTTCAGGAGTTTTCGAAAACAAAATCACGAATTTCCAATATCCGAAAGTGAATAGTTCGTTTGCTGTTTCAAGTTCTTATCCGGCTGTTCTTTCGTTTGAAGACCAAACAGCTTTTGTTACGGCAGTTCAAAGTCAGGTTTCTGGAATAACTGTTTTTACAGCGCCAATAAATAGTACCAATTCCAATTTTCAGCAATCGCCTTTAATTGTTCCTTTATTTTATAAAATAGCACAGAACAATCAGAAAACTGGTGTAAATGCTTTGACAATTGGAAATAATCAGCCTTATTTTGTTGATGTTTTATTGACTAAAGATGCAATCTTAGAAGTAAAAGGAACGGATGATTCCTTTATTCCGATTCAGCAGATCTTAAACAATAAAGTCAAATTAACCTTCAATGATTTCCCAGAAACAGCTGGAAATTATAGTGTTTTTGATAAAAAAGAATGGGTTGAAAATATCAGTTTCAACTACAAAAGAACCGAAAGCGATTTGAGTCAGGTAAACACCAATGTAGTTTCTGATTTTAAAACTGCCGATACAATTTCAACCATTTTTAATACCTTACAAACAGAGCGAACAGACAGCCAAATTTGGAAATGGTTTGTTATCTTTGCACTGTTATTTTTAGCATTAGAAATAGCAATTATAAAATTTGTAAAATGATTTTTCACCATTAAGACATTAAGATTATTAAGTTTTTTCTTTATGATCTTACTTTAAATGTCCAGAGAATTAAGTCCCTCGCTTTATGAACTTAATTTCTTAATGGTAGAAATAAAAAAACATTTAATGTTTGAATAAAATAAATATCCAAAATATGAAACTAATCATCAAAAGCGCCAAAATTATCGACTCAAAAAGTCCGTTTCACAATCAGACTGTTGATCTTTTAATTGCAGATGGTGTAATAGAAAAAATAGGAGTTTCTCTTCCTCACGATAATGATGAAACGGTTGTAAGATTTGATAATCTTCATATTTCTCAAGGCTGGTTTGACAGCAGTGTTTCTCTTGGAGAACCAGGTTACGAAGACAGAGAAACCATTGCAAACGGATTAAATGTTGCTGCCAAAAGTGGTTTTACAGCAATTGGATTACAGCCTAATTCTTTACCAATTATTGACAATCAGTCTCAGGTAAGTTTTGTGAAAAATAAAGCAAATGGTTTTGCAACGGAAATTTTCCCAATCGGCGCTTTAACTAAAGCCAGCGAAGGAAAAGATATGGCAGAACTTTTTGATATGAAAAATGCTGGAGCGATCGCTTTCGGAGATTATAACAAAAGTATCGATAATGCTAATATTTTAAAAATCGCTTTACAATACGTTCAAGATTTCGACGGATTGGTAATTGCATATTCGCAGGATCCAAACATAAAAGGAAATGGCGTTGCGAATGAAGGAATTGTTTCAACCAGATTAGGTTTAAAAGGAATTCCAAATTTAGCGGAAGAACTACAAATTTCAAGAAACTTATTTTTATTGGAATATACAGGGGGAAAACTTCATATTCCGACTATTTCTACAGCAAAATCGGTGGAATTAATTAGAGAAGCTAAAGCAAAAGGTCTACACGTAACGTGTAGCGCATCTGTACATCATTTGGTTTTAACCGATGAAAAACTAGACGAATTTGATACTCGTTTCAAAGTAACACCACCATTAAGAACAGAAGTTGACAGACAAGCTTTACTAAACGGAATTGCTGACGGAACAATTGATTTAATTACCTCTGACCACAACCCGATTGATATTGAATTCAAAAAAATGGAATTTGACACCGCTAAAAATGGGACAATTGGTTTAGAAAGTGCTTTTGGAGCTTTATTGACCGTTTTACCTGTTGAAACTATCATAGCAAAATTAACAGCTAGAAATGTTTTTGGCTTGGAAAACACTACAATTGAAGAAGGTGCAAAAGCCAATTTGACACTATTTACACCTGAACATAAATCAACTTTTACAAAAGAAAACATTCTTTCAAAATCTAAAAATTCTGCTTTCTTAGGAGCTGAAATTAAAGGTTCTGTTTACGGAATTTTCAATCAAAATCAATTAGTTACAAAATAATACAAATGAATAATTCAGTCGAAGAAGGAAAACCAATCGCAATAACGAGTTACATTCTAATTATTGGTGTTTTGATCGCCATGAGTATGAATTCTGAAAACAAAAACAGTTTTGCTTCTTTTCATATCCGTCAAGCTTTAGGTTTGTCACTAACTTTTATTTCTTTAGGAGCAATCATCAGTAATTTTGATAGTTTTTTTATCACTTTTCCAATGTGGATTTGTATTTCAATTCTATGGACTTTCGGTATTTTTAACGCTATTCAAGGACAAATGAGACCCATTCCTCTAGTTGGAGAATTGTTTCAAAAATGGTTTCGTAAAATTGGTTAATATTTAAAATTCCAAATTCCAAAACTGAAACGCTAAAAAACTTTGTCAAAGTTTGAAACTTTGACAAAGTTGAGAACTGAAAACCGAGACTGCGACTGAGACTAAAAATCCACAACTTACAATTCACAATTAAAAATGAATCTATCTTTAGAATATAAAATAAGAGAACCAAAAGTAATTTTAGATAAAAATCCATTATTACTTTTATTACATGGATACGGAAGTAATGAAGAAGATTTATTCTCATTTGCCTCTGAACTTCCTGATAATTACTATATTATTTCTGCAAGAGCTCCTTATGATTTACAATATGGCGCTTATGCTTGGTACGCTATCAATTTTGACGCAGACCAAAATAAATTTTCAGATAATGAACAAGCTAAAATTTCGAGAGACAGAATCGCTTCTTTTATTGATGAATTAGTAGCAAATTATCCAATTGACGCTAATAATATTACTTTAATCGGATTCAGTCAAGGTTCGATTTTAAGTTATGCAACAGCGCTTTCTTATCCAGAAAAAATTCAGCGTGTTGTAGCAATGAGTGGTTATTTTAATGAAGAAATCATAAAGGAAGGCTTTGAAAACAACGATTTCAAAAACCTGAAATTCTTCGCTTCTCACGGAACTGTAGATCAAGTCATTCCGATTGAATGGGCTAGAAAAACTCCAGCTATTTTAGAACAATTAAATATTCCTGTAGTATATAGAGAATATCCTGTTGGTCACGGAGTTGCTCCGCAGAATTTCTTTGACTTTAAAAATTGGCTGTTGAGTTAGTATTCAGTCGCACTTTTCAGTCGCAGTCACAGTTTTTAGTTTAGAACGTAAATGTATTCTCCAAAACTTTGTCAAAGTTTGAAACTTTGACAAAGTTATACTGAGAACTGCGACTGAAAACTGTAAACTTTATTCTCCCGTATAAAGAACCTTTCCTCCTTTTTTCAAGACATATCCTTTCCATGGAATTAACTGCCAATCTCCGTTAATCCAAGAATCGCCTTCCGATTTTCTTTCTAAAATGATGGATTCTTTTTGAGTATCTAAGAAAAGTTCTGCTTTGTTTCCGTCAAAAATTACGTAAGATGCAGTTGTATACGTTTTTTCGTCATCAGCATGTGATAACTTAGTACCTTCAAAAATTCGGATACATTCTTTTTTAAGTGTTGACCAAGTATAACCAGCCGAAGCTTTACATCCGTGAGCATCAGAATCACCCCCTGCAACGGTTTCTTTTTGCGGTTCTTTTGGAGTTGTGTTTCCATTTTCATGAGAAACTTTTTTAGCGCATGAAAACGCGCTTGCCATAATCAAAAACAAAAACATCTTTTTCATAATCCTATTTATTTAAAGGTCAAAAAAAAAATAGGATTAAAAAATCCTATTTTTGATACAACCAAGTTTGATTTACTTCAAATGTAATATTATCGTCGTTATCTACAAAGTATTTTAACAAGACTTCCCCCCATAATTCACCATTGCTGTAATCTGCAATAATCCATCTGTGGTTTAAAATTTTAACTTTGTTGATGATGAATTTCTTTCCGTCCATCATATCCTGACCTGTATAAGGATTCCCTTTCGGATTTGAATTGAAATCTAATAACTTTTCAGTTACAACTGGAATTAGTTTTTCATACAAAATTACTTTTCCGCCAGAAGCGCTGTTATCAAAGTAATTTTGAGCATTTTCATTATGTTCTAGAGAAAAATAATCTGCTTCAGCTAATTTTGTTTTAACTAAACTGATGCTGTCTCTTAATTTCTTAGTTGTTTTATCGTATCTATTCTGTGCAAATTTTACTTCTCCGCTATAAAACGCATATGTAAAAACGTTCATCAAAACAGCCAGAATAAAAAGATAAAGCATTAAGGATTTTTTCATTGTGTGGTATAATTAAATTGTAATTTCTAAATTATCGTAAGCCAAAAAAACATTTTCCGGAAGTGTTTTCTGTACTTCTTCATGAAAACCTAAAACATGACTTATATGTGTCAAATAAGCTTTCTCAGGTTTTACAAGGTTAATAAAATCAAGTGCTTCTTTAAGATTAAAATGCGTATCATGAGGTTCAACTCGTAAAGCATTTACAACTAAAACTTTTAAACCTTTCAGTTTATCAATTTCAGATTGTTCAATTGTTTTTACATCTGTTAAATAAGCAAAATCATCAATTCGATAACCAAAAACCTGCAATTCGCCATGCATTGCATTTATCGGAATTGCCATTTTATCTCCAACAGCAAAAGGAACATTATTATGAACCTCTATAGTTTTTACGCTTGGTGCGCCTGGATATTTATTTACGGTTTCGAAAACATAATCGAAACGGCGTCTCAAATTATCCAAAACTCGCTGATGTCCGTAAATTGGAATTTCACCTTGTCTGAAATTAAAAGGACGAATGTCGTCTAACCCTGCAGTGTGATCTGCATGCTCATGCGTAAAAAGAATTGCATCTAATTTTCGACATCCGCAGGAAAGCATTTGTTGTCTAAAATCGGGACCACAGTCAATTACATAAGAATGCTCATTCCATGTAATCCAGATGGATACACGAAGCCTTTTATCCTTAACATCAGTGCTATTACAAACGGGATGATCGATTCCGATAATCGGAATACCTTGAGAAGTACCTGTACCTAAAAAATAAACCTTCAATTGAACTTAATTTTTTTACAAAAATAGATTATTTCTCTTTCATTAGACTCCTAATTTACTAACTTTGTAACAAATCTATTTAAAACAAAATGGGTACAGAAATAAAACTCAAAGGTGACAAGGTCATCGAACAGATTCCTTCTATAAAAGACAAAGCTTTACGCATTAATTTAAACGAGAATATTTACGGAACATTTGCTGAAATTGGCGCTGGACAAGAGACAGTTAGACATTTTTTCAGATC
>NZ_DASWYK010000131.1:0-17420 GCF_036405015.1 Flavobacterium sp.
ATGGAGAGTATGAAGAAGTTTTATAAATGCCTAAAAAAAAATGTATGGAAAAAAAATAAAAAAGAAACTTTTTAAAATTCCAGACAGGTTAAAATCACCTGATCTTTTGCTCCGACTTCTTTTGTAATACAATAGTGTCATTTACTAAGCAATCCAAAATGTGAAAGTAAAATGAAAAAATCTGAAGAAATCAAAACTGAAAAAGACTAACTCAATAAAGTCATTCGCTCAGTAGAAAATATTTGCATGAAAAACAGATGAATGTTTTTACAAGTAAATAAATGAGAGTGTCACATCACACTTCTATAGTTTCAAATTATTAATCTAAAAAAGGTATTGAGAAATTAAAAAAGCGATTCAAATTCACTAAAAGTGAAACATAAAATTTTATAACAACTAACTAACCGATAAACCATATGAAAGTGAAATATTATATATTTTTTCTAGGACTATTATTATGTATGCCAATTTACGGGCAGCAACAGAAAGAAATTAAAGGGAAAATTACAGATGGTTTAGGATTGCCCTTGCCAGGAGTAAATATTGTTGAAAAAGGAACTACAAATGGAGTTCAAAGTGATTTAGATGGTAAATTTTCATTAAGAGTAAAAAATGAAAAAGCAGTATTAGTGGTTACTTACATCGGTTTTAAAACAAAAGAAATTTTGTTAAACGCACAGAATACTATTTCAATTAAATTAGAAGAAGATTCAGCCAAATTAGATGAAGTGGTGGTTGTGGGCTACGGTTCTGTCAAGAAAAAAGATTTGACGGGATCAGTAGTTTCTGTTGGTGCTGATAAGTTGGAAGGCCGATCAAATGTCAATGCACTTCAATCACTTGGAGGACAGGCGTCTGGTGTTCAAATTATACAGTCACAAGGTGCTCCAGGTCTTGCTCCCACAGTAAAAATACGTGGTGCTTCTTCTATAAATGCAGGAACTACCCCTCTTTATGTTATAGATGGTATTCCGTTAGAAGATAATACAACAAACTCAACGGATACAGGAATTAGTGGCGGTAGTAATTTAAGTTTTAACCGAAACCCATTGAATTCTATTAACCCTAACGATATTGAGTCGATAGATATTTTGAAAGACGCATCTTCTGCTGCCATTTATGGTTCTAGAGGAGCAAATGGTGTTGTGATCATTACGACAAAGCAAGGGAAAGCGGGTAAGACCAAAATTGATGCAATTTTTGAGTCTGGAGTTTCAAAAGTCAACCGTAAGGTGAACATGATGAATGCCTCAGAATTTATTGCTTATAATACAGCTGCAAGAAATAATTCGTGGGCGACAATTGTTGCTGCAAATCCATCGGCTACAAGAAGTCTTAGTGTAACGGTTCCTACAGAATTCTCTGATCCAGCCTGGATTGCCCGTATCGGACAAGGAACTGACTGGCAGGATGTAGCATTAAGAACTGCCATTAACACAAATTTTCAGTTGTCGGCTTCTGGAGGAACTGAGAAAACACAATTTATGACATCATTGGGTTATATAAATTCAGAAGGTGTAGTAGATAGTAATACGTATGAAAGAATTAATGTGAGATCAAATCTGAAACATAAGTTTAATGATAAAGTTCGTATGGGTGTGAATATTGGTCTTAGCCAGATAAAAGAAGCTCCATATGGTACAGGCGGAAAAAGCGACGTAGTAGGTTTGGCCTTGCAAAGTGATCCATTTTTTCCTCTTTATGTTGAAACAGGAAGTCTTGGTTTTAAGGATCCTGCTTCAATATGGAATACATTTGCTAAATATGGCTTCCAGTTATGGCATCCGTATTCATTGACAAGAGAGGCAATCGCCAAAAAAAGAACCAATGTATCTATAATTACTTCTTTTCTTGAATGGGATGTTATGAAAGATTTGACTTTTAAAACTTCTTTGAGTTCTAATATCGAGAATACGGTTCATAATTTCTATTGGAATGCAGGTCAGAATTGGGGATACTCTGGATGGGTGCCAGCACAAGCTGATTTCAAAACACTGCAATCTAACAATTGGATTTCGGAAAGTACACTGAATTACAATAAGAAATTTAATGAAAACCATAATTTGAATGTTTTAGCAGGGTTTTCGGCTCAAGAACAACGTACCGATTTGAGCAGTATGACAGCTGGAAATTTCCCAAATGATTTAGTGCATACTTTGAATGCTGGTGTTGTGAATGCTGGTAATACTTTTTCAGAAGAATGGTCATTACTTTCTTATTTGGCTCGTGCCAATTATTCATATAAAGGTAAATATCTCGTAACTGCAGCAATTCGAGCTGATGGCTCTTCTCGTTTTGGAGCCAATAATAAATGGGGGTATTTCCCATCAGGATCGTTGGCATGGCGAATTTCTGAAGAATCTTTTCTAAAGGAGTCTACTTGGTTGAATAATTTGAAAGTTAGGTTAAGCTACGGAGAAACGGGTAACAATTCGATTCCAAACTACGGATCTATTGGCGTATTAGGTTATAGCCCGTATGTGAGTTCTGGAACGGTAAACCAGGGTATTTACACCTCAAATTTTGCTGATAAAAATTTAAAATGGGAAAAAACAGGTCAAACCAACTTTGGGGTTGATGTAAGTGTTTTTAATGGCCGTGTGAAATTTACAGGAGACATTTATTATTCAAAAACCAAAGATTTGCTGCTGAATGTGCCTATTCCAATTATTTCTGGTTTTTCTTCTACTTTAACGAATATAGGGGAGCTTGAAAACAGAGGATTTGAAGTAAGTCTTAGTACAATTAATATAGATCGAAAATTCAAATGGAGTACTGATTTTAACATTTTTGCCAACCGAAATAAAGTCTTAAAATTGGGTGCAAACAATGCTCCAATAGATATCAATGTCAGCAGTATGACATCACGAACAGCTGTAGGTCAGCCAGTAGGAATGTATTACGGTTATATTATTGATGGTGTAATTATGTCACAAGCAGAGTTGAACAGCAAAGCATATCCTGTGTGGCCAGGCAGTGAAGCTGGTGATCCAAGAGTAAGAGATGTCAACAACGATGGTAAAATTAATTCTGACGACCGAACTTATTTGGGTAACTATCAGCCTGATTTTCAATGGGGCTTGACGAATAATTTTTCTTATTCAGGATTTGAACTTTCTGTCTTGTTACGCGGTTCACAAGGAGGAGAAATTCTTAACCATAGTGCTCGATATTTGAAATCTGGCGTGGGTGGAGGTAATCGTAACATGTATTCTGTGGTAAACAATTACTGGAAATCTGATGCGGATCCAGGAAACGGAATGATTCCTAAACCTCGTATGACGCCAAACACGGTTCAAGATTTTGGTTCAAGTTACTGGGTTGAAGATGGATCATTTGTTCGTATCCAAAATATTCGTCTAGGGTATAACTTACCGAAAAGCTTAGTTGAAAAATTGAAGATAAACAACATAAAGTTATATGTAAATATGGAGAATGTACACGTGTTCTCTAAATATTTAGGATATGATCCAGAAGGTAGTACTTACCAATCTGGATCATTGGTAGGATTTGATTATGGAGCTTATCCAAATCCTTTTACTGCTACTATGGGACTAAATGTTAGTTTTTAAAAATCGAAGAAAATCATTTAAAACTTAAGAAAATGAAAAAAATTATAACAATGCTTTTTTGTAGCTTATTTCTGTTCGGATGTAGTTCAGATTTTTTAGATAAAGCCCCTATTTCAAATGCTAATGAAGATAATTTCTATAAATCTCAGAAAGATATTGAAACGGCACTATGGTCTGCTTACAATTCGCTTTATCTTTTATATGGTCCAGAAAGTCTTCCATCGTTCTATGGTGAGTTAATGTCTGATAATGCCTATAACGATAGCGCTTCTGGAAGAGTGCAAGATTACGAAAGCTTCGAATTACATACGATGAAAATCGATAATGAGTTGGTATTTAATTTCTGGAACAACTATTATAAGTCAATCTATATTGTAAATAATATTATTGCCAGTGCCGAAAGACTTGATTTTGCCAATCGAGATGCCTTAATCGGAGAAGCCAAGTTTTTACGTTCCTTATATTATTTTGATATGGTTCGTACTTGGGGTGATGTACCATTGGTTACAACTCCAATCACTATTGCTCAAGCTTATGCACAAGCACGTACACCAAAGAATGAAGTGTATGATCAAATTATTAAAGATCTTGATTTTGCAGCAGCCAAATTACCAATAAAAACAAGTCAGCGTTTTGTTGGAGCTGCAAGTCAGGAAGCTGCTAATACGTTGTTAGGCAAAGTTTATCTAACGATAGGCGATAAAGCAAAAGCAACTGAAACTTTATTGAAAGTGTATGGCAAGTTTAGTTTAGTGCCTTATGCCGATTTATGGGATTTAACTAAGAAAAATGGTGCATCCTCTATTTTTGAGATTCAATATAAAGGAGGCATATCCAATCCATACAGTTTGTATTGGGCGATGTTTACTCCAGTTGATAATCGTGTGGTTACAGCTTGGGGAGGAGGATTCAATCAAGTTGCTGATGATTTATGGAATGCCTACGAAACAAATGACCCAAGGAGAGATATTTCTATTCAAAATGGATATAAAACTCCTAATGGTTCAACTGTTAATGTGAAATTTACAGTTAAGTGGAAAGATGCAAAAGCTCCTGTTAATGGTTTAAGAGAAGCCTCGGATAATAACTTTATCATCCTTCGCTATGCAGACGTTCTTCTAATGCTAACAGAAGCAACTTCGGATCCAAAGTACCTGAATGAAGTTCGTGCCCGTGTTGGATTACCAGCTTACGGAACAGCAGGTTATCCAACTAAGTACAATACAGTGGCGCTTGCACTGGAACATGAATCTCAAGTAGAATTTGCATGTGAATTCCATCGTTGGTTTGATTTAATTAGAACAGGAAGAGCTATTCCAGTAATTAAGAGTAGCAGTAAAAATATCACGCTTACAGAAGCGCAATTATTATTGCCTATTCCATTTTTGGTAATTAATCAAAATCCAAATGTTATTACGCAAAATGAGGCTTACAAATAAGATGATCGTTAAAGATTAATGCTCGTTTGATAAAGTGTGGACTATTTTAAGACGCCAGTAGGCCACAAGTTCAAAAGTTTGCATTTGGTTTTGTAATTAGTTTGATTGAAATGAGCCCTATATTGGGGCTCATTTTGTTTAGATGGAATGTTTTTTTAATTTTAAAATTTTAAAAGTAACCTGAACTGCTCAGATAAAAAAGTTCTTATTCAGGATACGAGACAATGCTAACGAATTAAAATAAATAATCATAATGAAGATATCTAATTCACAATTTACAAGATACGAAGAGAATAATAATGTGTGGTTGTCTCAAAAGAGCGGCGAGGAATTTAATTTTACTGATTATGGCATAGTTCCTACTGTTCTTGGAAGTGAAGCAGCCGTAGGTCAGGCAATGTTAAATGAACTGTACAAAACTGCAGCATCAAAAGAGGGGGATATTAATATTGCACTTCTTGGTGGTAGAGGAGCGCAGGAGTTGCACCGTTTGCTTGGAGACTTAGCCAAATCGACAGAGCAAGACCATTTACTTGCAAGACTGAATGTGTTTACTCAGGATGCGCTTGCTCCATTGAGTATGAATAATGGTTTAAGTTTTGTGAGAGATTTTGAGCGTATTTTAGGTGATGCCTTTTTCAAAAAGATCAAAAGTTTTACACCAATTCAAACAGATACAGAAGATTTAGAGTCCGCACTTGTACAGTATTTGACTAAATTGGAAGAATTAGGAGGTTTGGACATCTTTTTTATAGGTCATGGTCCCGAAGAAAATCATGCATCACATTTGGCTTACATTAAACCTTTTTCTGGAGCAAAAAGTGAACATATTGCAGGGATAATTCCAATATCTAATAGCATTTTGGAGCATCACATTAGTAAGTTTAAAGCGGGCGGAAGCCTTATAAATGAAAGTGATGAAAAAGAATGTCGATCTGCGAAATATATTCTCACTTTAGGTCCAGCAGCCATATTACAAGCCAAGAAGATCGTTCAGTCTGTAGTAGATGCTGATTCTGCCCCTGCTAAAGTTCAGACTTACGCAAACGTAATTAATACACAGTTGAGTTCAGATACAGATCAATTATTACAACAATTAAATGCAAATCCAGGGTTATGGATAAGATTGCATTCAAATACTAAATCTTTTGTGCTACCTAATTTAGGTCTTTAATAATTGATTTAATGATAAACTAAAAAGCTTCAGATATCACTGAAGCTTTTTTTAGTATGAGGGCAAATTTTATTTCAATTTAAACTATTTCCTTTTTTATTTTTTCCTTCCAGCCCAAATATCCATTAGCAGGCAATTGATTTTCAAGATTGGCTGAAACGGTTTCGGTATGGTTTTTAACAAGGGGTGTAAGCTGTTCAATACTGCTGAAAACGCCACTTTTTAATCCAGATAAATAAGCTGCTCCTAAAGCAGACACATCTGAATTTTGTTGTTTATTTAGAGAGATACCTAATAAATCTGCTAGATAATGAATTACAAATTCATTTTGAGTCATTCCTCCGTTTACAGAAATAGATTTTAAAGAGGCTTTCATGTCTTTTGCCATAGCTTCCGTCACGTCTTTTATTTGATAAGGAATACTTTCTAGAGCGGCTCTTACAATGTGATTTTTTGTTGTTCCAAAGGTCATGCCTTCAATCGAGGCTTTTCGACTCATTTGCCAATGTGGCGCACCTAATCCGCTAAAAGCAGGAATTAAATAAACTCCCGCATTGTCAGCAATTGATGTTGCCATTGTTGCTGTTTCGCTCACATGAGAGAATAATTGCAATTCGTTTTTCAGCCATTCAATTGTAGAACCACAAGAAACTATTGCACCTTCTAGAGCGTAATCTACTCGATCTTCTGTACTCCAGCAAATAGTGGTAAGCATTCCCGAATTAGATAAAACAGCTTCATTACCAATATTCATCATAATGGAGCTTCCTGTTCCAAGTGTAACTTTTGCAGTGCCTTTTTCAAAACAGCCTTCTCCAAAAGTGGCCGCATGCGAATCTCCAATTAACGCAGTGATCGGAATTGAAATAGGATGATTATCGTTTAAAATCTGTTTCAAATCAAATTCGCCAAAATCATTTGATGAAGGGCAGGCAAGAGGAAGATTTAAGTTCCTCAATCCCCATTTTTCAAGAATCTCAGTATCCCATTTTAGGGTATTAATATTAAAGAGTAACGTTCTTGAAGCATTTGTATAATCGGTTTTAAATTGATTTCCATTAGTCAATTTATATAAAAGCCAGCAATCGACTGTTCCAAAATACACTTCTCCATTTTCAACTTTTTCTTTTAATACAGCATCATTTTGTAGCAACCAAAGTAATTTAGTGCCCGAAAAATAAGGGTCTAATAACAATCCTGTTTTTTGCTTGATAAAATCGTTTTGTCCTTTCTCGATCAACTTAGTACAAACAGTAATGGAACGCTTACAAGCCCAAACCACAGCAGGAGACAGTGCTTTTCCATCTTTATCCCAAAGCACGAAAGTTTCTCTTTGATTACTAATACCACACGAAACGATATCTTTTAATTCAAAACCCTGATTGGTAAAATTGTCTAAACAAAGGCGGGCAGAATCGAGAACATTCTGGTAAATATCTTCTGGATTTTGCTCGACAAAACCATTATCAAAATAATTCGTTTTTAGATCTACACTGCCTTTGGAAACAGCTTGCCCTAATTCGTCAAAAAGTATGGTTTTGGTACTGCTCGTACCTTGGTCAATAGCTAGAATATATTTTTTCATTTATCTTTTGCAGTAAAAATTGATTTTTGACAATCTTGGATTTAAGATTGTTTAGAATGATATAAAAATATTATTGAAGCCACTCCCAGCGTTTAGCCCAATCTAAAAGGACATCGCTTCTCCATTTTAGAACTGTTTTACCACCTTGCCAAATACCGTCGTAAAGTTCAGGATTTGGTCGGTCTGTATACCAATTTTTGCCTAAATTATAGTCTGTTGTATTGTGTTTTCCTGGCCAAAGATTGCTTACGAAGAAAGATCCTGTTTGGGTTTCAAAGCCTGGAATGTTCGAAGTTACGGTGTAGTTTACTGTTTCAGTTTGTTTTGGCGAATATCTGATAACATAATTTCCATCGCCAAGATAAAATCCGTCCCATTTTTGTTCTCCAATTTTCGCCTTAACAGCCATTGTAATGCAAGCTGAATCTTTGGGAATATTGTTTACGATTGGACCTTTAAAATGAAATTCCATTACAGAAAAAACGGGTACAGTGTCTTGAGCTGTGGTATTTCTTTTAAAAATTATTCTTGGACTGTGCTGAAACTTTACATAACTGCCGCCCCAGCTTTCTTTGGTAGGATCGTTAGGATCTCCGTCCATCATATAGAGAAGTGATGGAGTATCGCCCATTTTAAGTTTTCCTTCGTAGCGATTGTTTTCATAATCTTTACCTAAAAAACCAGCTTGCTTAATATAGTTTTTATAGTAATTTTTTCCATTTAAGTTTTCGGCAACATTATCTGAGAAAAAGCCATAATAAGACGAATTAGATTCTATAAACCAAAGATTTGGAAAATTCTCAGCTATATAAGCATAACTGTTTGCGCTCCATTTTTTGTTGGGTCCGCCTATAAAGAATACTTTAATGTTTTTCTGAATTTCTGGTTTATCATGCAATGCCTGTGCTAAATCTTCAAGGCCTCCCCAAACCAATATCCAAAGAGGTTGCTTGCTTTTTTTTAGCGCACATTTGATAATCCAGTCAGAACCTTCTGTTGAGGTTTTAAACCCTTTGTATGGAGCAGCGCCTTTTCTTCCTTGTTTTGTTATCGAACGCAGATATTTTGGAGAAGCTAAACCTTTAACATGCTTTTCTAGTTTTGGAAGATCTTTTTCATACAAACCTATAGTTCGCAATATTTCTTCCTTATTGCCATCGCCGTACGAAGGAGAAGAAACCAGTCCTTCAAAATCAAATTTTTCACTGTACATCAACAGATGAATCATAGATTGGTTGTCGTCGGGATCGGTACCTCCAATATCTGTGCTTACTAAGACTCGAGGTTTAATGGGGACTGGTTTTTGTGCTATTGAAACGGTATAAATAGTACAAAATAGAATTGTGAAAATTAGTTTTTTCATGTTTTTTAACTAAGAAGATAATGACTTTTTATTTGTTTTTCTGATTCATTTTATCAATGATAACTGCTAATAAAATAACAAATCCTTTTACGACTTGTTGCCAAAAAGGCGATACATCAAGTAAAACCAATCCGTTGTTTAAAACACCAATAATTATGGCGCCTATAACAGTTCCTGTAACGGTACCAATACCGCCTGAAAGTGATGTTCCTCCAATAACCACAGCTGCAATTGAATCCAATTCGTAACTTGTACCAGCATTTGGCTGCGCTGAATTAAGTCGAGAAGTAACTAAAACACCGCCTACAGCAGCCATCATTCCAGCAATTCCATAAACAGTTAGTTTAACTTTGTTGATGTCTATACCTGCTAGAAATGCGGCTCTTTCATTACCGCCAATAGCGTAAATATATCTTCCAAAAGTTGTTTTTTTAGTTAAAAAGAGGACAATCATTACCATAAAAATGGAAATCCATACTGGTGCAGGAATTCCTAAAATCCATCCAGAACCAATAAATTCAAATTCAGTACCTAAATTAGAAATAGGAATTCCTTCTGTATAAAGCATTGTTAGTCCGCGAGCTATAGTTAGCATTGCCAAAGTAGCTACAAAAGGAGGAATGGAAAATTTGGTAATTACCCAACCATTGAAAAGCCCTAAGGCTAAACCAATAAGAATGGATACTAAAATCGCCCCTAAAACGGAAAAGCCAACAAATAAATCCATAGATTCAAAAGAGAGTCCGTTTTTTAACAAACCGGCACAAACTGCGGCGGTAAAACCTAAGACAGAACCTACGGAAAGATCAATTCCTGCCATTAAAACGACTAAAGTCATTCCGACAGAAATACATACATTCACAGATATTTGTCTTAATACATTCCAAAGATTGGCGCTGGTCATGAATTTGTCCGACAGTAAGCTAAAAAGCAAACATAAAAGAAATAGCGCAATCAAGGATTGCGATTTTTTAATAAGAGGGTGGTTTAAGGAGATAGTCATAGTAATAGTAAGTGTTAGTCTGGTAAGGCCGATTTTAGTAAAATATCTTCGGTAGCTTCGGCCGCTAAATAGGAAGCTTTGATTTTCCCTTCTGCCATTACTAAAACCCGATCCGAAAGAGCAAGTATTTCGGGAATTTCAGACGAAACTAATAAAATACTCATGTGGTCAGCTGCGAGTTCTTTTATCAGGTTGTAAATTTCGCTTTTGGCATTAATATCAATTCCGCGGGTAGGCTCATCCATCATTAGAATTTGAGGATTGGTCGAGAGCCATTTTGCAAGAACTACTTTTTGTTGGTTACCGCCGCTTAAATTTTGGCATAACTGCATTTCAGACGGTGTCTTGATACGTAACTTTTCAATATAATTTTTCGAAGAATTTTTTTCTTTTAACTGATCCAAAAAACCAGAAACTGGTAGGTTTGTTAAACTGATATTAGACGAAATATCCATTCCTAAAATCAGTCCTTCTGTTTTACGGTCTTCGGTTACAAAAGCTAATCCGTTTTCAATAGCTTCTTTTGGTTTTTTGTGAAATGCGTTTTTTTGATTAATTTCTAAGTTATAAGTGCTATGTGCTGGATACATGCCAAACAAAGTTTCCAAAAGTTCGGTTCTGCCGGCTCCCATCAAACCAAATATTCCTAAAACTTCTCCTTTTTTTAATTCAAAAGAAATATCATGAAGAAGTTTTCTTTTTTTGTCATTTGGATGAACGAGGTTGAGGTTGTCAACTTTTAAAATGGTATTTTGAAATTGATTCTGGACGCATTTTTTATCAATGAGAACATCACGGCCTACCATTTTTCGAATTAATTCGTTTTCGGTAGTATCTTTCATTTCTCCTTCATCTATGCTGTTTCCGTCTCTTAAAACAGTGTAGTTTTCAGCAATTTTAAACAATTCATCCATTTTATGAGAAATGTAAACAATCGTTTTGTTTTCTTTTTTTAGCTCATAAATAATGCGGTGGAGATTGTCTATTTCTTTGTCGCTTAGGGCAGAAGTAGGTTCATCCATTAAAATGACATCGGCATTACAGAGAAGCGCTTTTGCAATTTCAATTAATTGTTGTTCTCCTACTTTTAGGTGTTGTACCAAGGTTTTTGGAGAAACATTTAATTGAATTTTTTCAAAAATACGTTTGGCTTCCATTTCCATTTTTGCTGTGTCTAAAATTCCAAGTGGAGTTAAAATTTCTCTTCCTAAAAATAAATTTTGGGTTACACTGAGTTCAGGAATTAGGTTTAATTCTTGATGAATAATGGCAATACCCGCATTTTGTGCATCTTTTATATTTGAAAACGAAACTTTTTCTCCGTTTAAATGAATTTCACCATCGTATTGGGTGTAAACACCAGTCAGAATTTTTAGCAGAGTCGATTTCCCCGCGCCATTTTCTCCCAATATGGCATTGACTTTTCCAGGATAAAATTTAAAATTAACCTGATTAAGCGCTTTAACACCTGGGAATTCTTTCGATATGTTTATTGCTTGTAACAAATTACTGAAGTTTAATTTGTGATGGAATCATTAAAAGGTCAGTAAACAAAGTCTGTTTTTTACTTAATTTAATTGCTCCTGAGAAAGAAATACTGTCTCCCACTTTTAGATTTTTAATCTGTTTTGGAATGACTTCATTTCGAACAATTTCATTTAAGTTTTCAGATACTTTGTTGAATTGTGCATTGGTTTTAAAATCGGTTAGTTTTACTAAACCTGAAGCGTCTCGTAAATCATTTCCGAAAATGTATTTAGTATCAATAAATACAACACCATTTTTTTCGTTAGCAACAGTGTAAATCCCATCTTTGATATCGATGATTTTTCCAGTGCTTTTAATCATAAAATAGGCTGAGTTTCCTATTCCTAATCTATTTCCAAAGTTTTTAAAAGCAGCATTTTGATCTAATTTTAGTGAAGAAATTAAATTGCTTAAATCAATCGTTTTTTTGCTTTTTAAAATGCCTTTGTAATAAATAGAATCAGCGTAAGCTTTGAAGTCAAAAGATTCTTTTTTTGCTTTCTTAACTTCGCTCAGTTTTTTAAAATAAACAGAATTATATCCTAAAAGAGCTATTACGACAATTCCTAAAATATAGAGATACTTTCTTTTCATCTTTAATAGTCTTTTATGTTTGATGCATTGACCAGTTCAACTTCTACAGGAACTCGTTGCGGAAAATCTTTTCTTCCCTTAAAATACTCATCTGCAAATTGAGCTGCTGTCTGAGCCATTACTTTAGGAAACTGCATTCCTGTAGCGACAATTTTCTTTTCTCTAATTTTTTCAACTACATCGTTTGCGCCGTCGAATCCAAAGATTTTTACTTTGTATTCTTTTCCTGCCGCTTGTAAAGCTTGAAAAGCGCCCATTGCCATAGCATCGTTACCACAAAAAACAGCATCGATATCTGGATTTGCCTGCATGATGGTTTCTAAAACTTCCATTGCTTTAGTTCGGTCGAAATTACCGCTCTGTTGCGCTACCATTTTTAGATTAGGAAAATTATCTACAACCGAATGAAATCCGCCCGATCTAGCCCAAGTATTGTTATCTCCTACAAGTCCTAAGATTTCGACATATTTTCCTTTTTCTTTTAATTCTTTTACAAATTCAATTCCGATAGAAACACAGCCTGAATAATTGTCTGAGAGAATCTGACTCGTAGCGGCATCATCTACATTTACTTCTCTGTCCATGCAAAAGACGGGTATTCCTGCAGTTTTAGCCTTTAAAATACTCGAAATAGAACCGTCAGAATCTGTTGGATTTAAAAGAATAGCATCATATCCAGAAGAAATAAGATTTTCAAAATTATCCGATTCGATAGCTGGATTATTTTGAGAATCAAATATTTTGGCTTCATAACCTAATTTACGGGCATCCGCAGCCGCTGATTCTGCCAACATTACAAACCACGGATTATTTAATGTGGAAACCACAACTGCAATTTTAGGTTTTTCAGCTTTTTCTTTTGAAGAACAGCCTAAAATTAAAAGCATCATTACGATTACTAAAGAAAGGTGTCTTATTTTCATAAGCTTAATAGATTTAAGGCAGTATTTTTTAGCCCATCAGCAGATATGCCATAATGATTGAAAATTTCGTTTTGCGAACCAGATACAGTATGATCATCTGGCAATCCTACAATTTTAAATTTATTAGAGCATCCGTTTTGAAATAATAAAGAAGTTACTGCTTCGCCTAATCCTCCATTTACGGAATGTTCTTCAACAGTAATAATAGGTTTATTATTTCCAGCTGTAGCCAATAACAATTCGGTATCCAAAGGTTTAATGGTATGAAGACTTATTATTTTACAACTAATATTATATTCTTTTTCCAGAAGTTTAGCCGCTTCTACACAAGGAAGTACCGCTTCTCCAGTGGCAATAAAACTCAGGTCGTTTCCTTCCTGAATGATGCGTCCTTTGCCTATTTTGAAATCTGTTTTATCTGGGTTCAGATTTGCAGGCATCGCCTTTTTTCCAAAACGAAGGTAGATAGGGCTTTTCATTTCGGCCGCCTGTTTGATAGCTTCTGCAGTTTCATAATTGTCTGCAGGCGCTACAATGGTAATGTTATTAATAGCTCTCAACACTGCATAATCATGTAAACTGTGATGTGTAGTTCCTAAAGCGCCATAACTTACTCCCGCACTAATACCAATTAATTTTACAGCATTATCAGAGTAAGCAACATCGTTTTTAATTTGCTCCAATGCGCGTGCCGTAAGAAAACAGGCTGGAGATACAGCAAAAGCTTTTTTACCCATACTTGCCAATCCTGTGGCAACGCCAACAAGATTCTGCTCGGCAATACCGACTTCAATAATTTGTTCTGGGTATTTCTGGCCAAACGGTACCAGTTTTCCCGAACCACGAGAATCACTCGTAACCACTATGATATCTCTATCGGTGGCGGCTAAGGATTGAAGAGTTTCAGAAAAAACTTCGAGATTAGCAGTGTTAATTGTATTTATTTCTACCATTTTTTAGATAGTTTCAAGTTCTTGTAATTGAATGTCTAATTCTTTTATAGCTAAATCATATTGTTCCTCTGAGGGAACTCCGTGATGCCATTTCAAAACGTTTTCCATATAACTAACTCCTTTTCCCTTAGTTGTATGTGCGATTATAAAACTCGGTTTTCCACTTTCTAAAGGCAAATTATTAAGCGTTTGTGAAAGCTCTTCTAAATTATGGCCATCAACATGAGTTACCGCCCAGCCAAAGGCTTCCAATTTTTTATCGATAGGTTCCAATCCCATCACATCGGCGTTTGAAGCCGTAATTTGAAGTTTATTGTAATCTAGAATGGCTGCTAGATTATCTAATTTGTAATGCGCAGCAAACATCATAGCCTCCCAATTGGAACCTTCTGCCATTTCACCATCACCTAAAATGGTAAATACTTTTACGTCTGAATGGTCTATTTTTGCTGCTAAAGCTACTCCCGAACAAATCGATAAACCATGTCCTAATCCGCCTGTGTTTTGTTCAATACCCGGAATAGATTTAGTAGGATGTCCTATATATGGAGATTTGTATTGACACAATGAAAATAAATCTTCTTCAGGAAAAAATCCTTTATCGGCTAAAACTACATACAAAGCTTCAACACAATGTCCTTTGCTCTGAATAAACCTATCTCTGGTATTAGAATTAAAATTCTGTGGAGAAATGTTCATTACATTATTGTACAATACATTTAGAATATCCACAATAGACAAACTTCCTCCAGTATGACCAGCTTTGGCATTGTAGATATATTTGAGTATTTTTTTTCTACTCTCTATCGATTTTCGTTTTAATTCGGAAATATGCATCTTAATTCATTTAGTGTTTATAAACTTCCCAGCCCATATAATTTCCTAGGGCTTCTTCTAAGATTGCGGCAGTTTTCGAGGCGTTCATTACTACGTGGTGCTCAAATCCGTTTTTGCAGATATATTTCATTAACTCTTGAAGATTAGGTATTTGAGCTACAGCTCTATTTCCAAAAGTATTTAATGAGTCATCCGTAAGTTCGCCTTCGCCAATATAAACTTTAATGATACCTTTCGGGTCATCGGTACTAATTCTTCCATAAGTAAGAGGCATTGCAGGTGTTCTTCCGTCTAAGGCGCCATAAGTATTTTCAACTCCAACAGTAGTTCCTAAAATAGGAGCAGTACTTAATTGTATGTCTGGTAGAAATGATTTTGCCCAATTTCCACAATGAAATAAAACACATTTTTCAGGATCATCGGCGTAGTTGTTATTCCAATCTACGAGTGCACTTGGCGATCCCGAAGCCAATTGCATGGCATACATACTCAAAGTTCCTGTAACATCTACTTCACAGGCGCTTGGAAGCATATTTTCACTCATGATACTCATGCTTGTACACACATTACAACCATAGTTTTGTTGCAGTGAAGTCCAACATTGAATAGCTGTAGCGTCTAATGCATGTTCTTCCATAAACTCTTTCAGAACGACATCTAACTTTGCAATTTGAAGCATTGCTTCATTAGGAGTTTTACCTTGGGCAACATAAGCATTTATAGATTCTAAATGTTGTTTTACAGAAGCATCTTCTGCCGTTAATTTATTTGCTTTTCCTAAAATTTCAGATAAATCGGCAGTAGTTACTGTAATGCCGTTTCTTTGTAATATCTTCTCAGAATAGCGAACGGTATTAAAGGCACCAGGTCTAGCTCCGATAGCGCCAATGCGTACATTTCGCATTCCTTTAACCACTCTGCAAACAGCTGTAAAGTCCAGCAAGTCTTTTTGAAAAACTGGATCAGACGGACTCATAACGTGCTGACTTGTCAAAGAATATTTTATACCGTATTGGTATAAATTGTTGCAGACTGAAATTTTACCGCACCAGGAATCACGTCTATTAGCGACGTTAAGCTTATTTAATTCATCTGGGTAGGCCTGTATCAACACAGGAACATTTAAATTAGCGAGTTTTAAGGTATCGGCTACGCCTTTTTCATCTCCAAAATTAGGCAGTAAAACAAGTACTCCCATAATTTCATCCTGATGTTTTTTAAATAGATCAGCACATTTTTGAGCTTCTTTATAGGTTTCTACGCCACCCAGTTTAGTATCTGTGCTGTCTAATAAAATGGGTTTGATATTTAACTGAGTAAAAACTTCAATAATTTCAAATCTTGCCTTTTCTACTAAACTGTCTGGAAAAAAATCTCTGTTTCCAATTATTACTCCTAATGTTGATATTGCCATTCTTTTTTATTAAAGGGGTTTTGTATTTTATGCTACTATTACTTCAATTTCGTTGTCTCTAAAGACTTGTTTGTGTTTTTCTTCAATATTGTTATCAGTTATTATATAATCAATTAGCGAAAGAGCTCCTAAACTTGCCAGTGCACTTTTGCCTATTTTCGTGCTATCAGCAACGAGATACGTCACTTCTGCGGCTTCTATCATTGCTTTTTTTACAACCAAATCACTAATACTAGGATACGTAAGTCCTGCTTTTAACGATATTCCAGCTGTGGCTAAAAACAATTTCTGAACATTTAATCCCTTAAAAAAGTCAGCAGCTTTCTGTCCTGTGAGTGATAATGTTGGTGGTTTGAATTCTCCACCAGTCATGATAACCTCAATATCTGGATCTGTTCCTAATAACAATGCAATGTTTAATGCATTGGTAATTACGGTTAGCTGTTTTATTCCTTTTAGTCTTTTCGCAATTTCTGTTGTTGTCGAACCAGAATCTAAAATGATAGTATCTCCATTGTCAATAAATTCAAGACATTTTTCAGCAATTGCTGATTTCTTTTCAAGATTTTCCTGACGTTGTAGCGAAAAACTACGTACTTGATCTTCTACATTTTTTATGCTTGCTCCTCCATGTTCTTTCAGAATCAATCCTTCGCTATCTAGTTTTTCTAGATCTTGACGGATCGTTACTTCTGTGACTTTGAATAAACGAGCTAAATTGTTCACTTTAGCAAAACCATCTTCTTTTAAAAGGTCTAATATTTTTTCTCTTCTTTGATTGGCTAACATCTTATTAGTATTTTATAATTTGAATAACAAATATAGACAAAAGCAAAATAAATTAAGAGTAAACACAAAGTGAAAACGAATTAAACATAAGTCAAATGTAATAAAAAATAATTAAAACAAAAATAAAAGAAAGAAAAAGAAAATAAAAGAAAAATTTTTGAAAGATTTAGTAAGTTGATTTATGTGCTTAAATATATTTGATTTCTAAAAGTATGCTAGTTTTTATTTGGAAACAAAAGAATAGCTC
>NZ_DASWYK010000132.1:0-10117 GCF_036405015.1 Flavobacterium sp.
AAATTCTCTGCGAATGTATAAATTATTTTTAGTGCACCAAAAAAAAGATTGCATTTTATGAAACAAAAAAGGATTTCTTAACAAATTTAGCAGGTTTTGTATGATAATATAAAAATATCGGCTTAAAATGAGAATATTGAATTGAGGTTCTGAGGTTCTTAGATGCTAAGGAGCTAAGTTTTTTTTGCCACGAATTCACGAATTTAACTCAAATCGTTGTGGTTATATTATAGGATTACATAAATTCAACGATTAGATTGTAAAAATAAAATTCGTGAATTCGTGGCTATTCCTCAAAATAATCCAGAAACCGGTCTATTCGTAATCCCGATTTTAGAATAATCAAAATCCATTTTTTGTTTTAATAATGAGGCGTACACACTTCTAAAATCTATTTCATATTTTAAATCGCCGTTGTCTAAGTCGGCTAGATTTGGATTTTTTCCTAAAATGGTTCCTTTATTATTCCCTCCGATTATGAACATTGGCGCCGCGGTTCCGTGATCGGTTCCGTTTCCGTTGTCTTTTACTCTTCTTCCAAATTCTGAGAAAACTACTATGGTCACATTTTGAAGTAATTGCGCTTGTTTTAAATCGCTGTAAAAACTGTAAAGCGCATCATTTAAATCTGTTAGTTTTCTTTCGTGAATGGCAAGCTGATTATCGTGCGTGTCGAATCCGCCGAGAGAAGTGTAATAGACTTTCGAGTTTAAATTTCCTTTAATTAATCTTGAAATCCATTCCAGATTTTTAGACAATTCTGTTTTCGGATAACTGATTTCATTTTTTGATTTTGCTAATGCTTTCTGAATTTCATCTGAACCTTCAGTAACCGAATTGGCAATTTTTCGAACAAAATCCAAATGCGGATTCTGAGACAAAGTCACATTCTCTTCTTTTGCTTTTACTTTAAATCGGTTTGGATCTTTTATTGTAATAAAGTTTGGTTCCACTCCTTTTAAAGCCAAATTATCAATGGAATCTAAATTGATTCCAGCCGTCGCTTGATGTCCGTTGCATTGCAAATCCAGAAATCTTCCGAGCCAGCCTTCATTAATATATTTATTAGAATCGGTTGCCGTTTGCCAGATTTCTTGACTTCTAAAATGCGAACGAATAGGTTCTGGATATCCGACATTTTGAATTACGGTCAAATCTCCATTTTGCTGCATTTGGGCAAAATCTTTCAAGGAAGGATGAAATGCCATTCCTTTATTTTTTCCAACAACAACGTCTTTATTTAAGGCAATTTTCGTTCGTAAATCATAATACAGTGGATCATCATACGGAATAAAAGTATTCAAACCGTCGTTTCCCCCATTTAGCTGTACAAAAACAACGCATTGTTCGCCAACGACTAAATTGGTTTGCGAACCAAAAGCGTGTAAAAAATCAGGAAGTACAAGCAGTCCGCCTGTAAAAGTTCCTGTCAATGTTAGAAAATCTCTTCTGTTCATAATCTTATTTTCTAAATTAATTGATATTCCGGCAATTTTGTGATGTAATTGAATACGCGAACAACTGCAAAATCGGCATGAGGTTCTTTGGGATCAAAATCGTATTTCAAAAGATTTTCCATGTCTTTTTGAGCCGAATCGCTGACGCTAAACAACAATCGATTTGACAATTCAGAAATAATGGTTTTATTATTTCCGTTTGAATCAAAAACGACTTTTGCATCCACTTTTTCATATTCTGATTTTTCTTTTTCCACTCCATTCATCATCGTTTTCAAAACCTTTCGAGTTAGGCTTTTACCACTGCATAATAAATCGGCTGTATTATTTCGTTGCAAATAAATCTGCGAAGTCAACCAGGAATTTCCCCCATCCCAACCTTTCACATTTACCTGATTGTACAAATCCATTCCCTGTTGTTTTATGAAAGCCATAATTGCAGTATCGTCAACATTCTGAATCTGCAATTCATCATAAATCTGCAAAATATAAACCAGCGGATTTTTGATTTTATTTCCTGAATTCTCTTTTTTGAATTCTTCCGTAAAAATCTTAGTCAGTAAAGGCTGAATTTCGAATTTTTCTTTTCTAAAATAATCTCCATAATACGTCACCAAATCCTCTGGCGGATTATCATATATAAACCACTTCAGGATTTTTCGAGTAATGAGATAAGGAATATTTTTCTGTTCAAAAATAATATCAACCAAATCATCCGATTTCCAGTTTCCTGTTTTTCCGAAATAGATTTTATCGCTGTTGTCTTCTATATTTTTTCGGTAAACTGCTCCGTCATCTCCAATGTTTAATCCTGCTAAAGCTTTTGCACCGTTTTTAATGTCGTTTTCGGTATAATTTCCAATTCCGATGGTAAATAATTCTAATAATTCACGACTAAGGTTTTCGTTTACTTTTCCTTTTTTGTTGTCGCCGTTATCGAGATATCGCACCATTGCATTCGATTTGAGAATTTGCTTGGTCAATTCTTTAAAATTGCCAAAAGCATTTTCGCGCAAAATCATATTGTGCTGATAAATCCAGTAGTTGATTTTTACTTTTTGTGAAGTCGAAACAAAGTGATTGTGCCAAAAACAAACCATATTCTCGCGAAGCGGAAATTCATCTGTACGCATTTTAGCAATCCACCATTTTTTGAATGCGACGTTTGCCTGATTTTCTTTTTTCTGAAATTCTTTTCTGGTTTCGGGACCTGAGATTTTTATTTGTTCTCTAATCTCTTTTAATTCTAAAGTTGTTTTAGGCTGATCCTGCAGAAAATCCGGAAACTGTTTGTCAAATTTGGAGTTATAAGAATGCTTTAGAAACTTTTCTATTCCTAATTTTTCAATTTGAATGGCTTGTTTTCCTGAAAAACCTAATCGTAATGACCAAAGATTGCTTTTTTTCATAATTCAGAAATTATTACAATAAGACTCAATTCTCTTTTAAAGGTTTAAAAGAGAAGGTTCTGAGCTACTTAGATACTAAGGTGCTAAGTTTTGAAAAGGTCTTTGGTATTAACTAGAACGGAGATTTTTTGGAGATATTGTTATTACGAATCAATCAAAATCATGCGGGGATTTTATTTAGACAATCAAAATCAAACATAGCCCACGGTTTCAACCGTGGGAGACGTAAGATGCTCCTCTTTGTGTACCCACGGTTGAAACCGTGGGCTATGTTAAATTAGATTCAGAATCTTTAAAACAAAAATTCATCTAGGAATTGTTTGTTTTCATCAATATACAAGAAATAATTCCCAACTTTTATTTGGTTATTTTGAAGTTCTAATTTGATTTCGATACATGGCGTTGGAATAAAATCATGATCCATTAAAATTGAAATAGATTTTGAAATGATTTTATCAAAACTTATATCTAACTCATTAGAATCAATATTCTTCAAATAGTCATTAGCTAGTTTATAATAATCATTTTTATTTTTACGAATTGAACTTAAATCCATTTTTTAAAGCTATTTATTTTTTTATAGAATCAAAAGTCTGTTGTGTCATTAGCTTTTTTCTAATCATAACCTTAAACCAATTTTCTAATTTTTCTTTTTCCTTTTTATCCATTTTACTAATGTCAATTTGAGGAAAATTTGAATAATCAATATGATATTTCTCTAAAAAAGCTGAATAATAATCAGAATAAGCTCTTTCATAATTAGATTTCTCTGCCATAATTTTTGAGTACACCATTACGCTATCTGTACTTTCGCGAAAACAACAATCTTTAAAGCCATAATAAAGTTCGTCATAAGCATCCAAATCGCCTCGCTTTTTAACTCGATTAATCAATGTATCATAATCCGTTACCATAGTACTTATTGTTCTCACTTCTTCAGAATCAATTTCTTCTGGAATTTCTTTTTGCACTTGTTCGACCTTTTCCTTACAAGAAAAAAGACACAATAAAAAAATTAAAGCTAAAATTCTATTTCCCATGAATTAATTATTAATTAGAAAAAAAGCAGCTATCAAAATGACAACTGCTTTCTATATAATCTCAGAACAAATCTTTTCTCTTTATTCTATTTTCTAAATTCTAAATTCTAAAAATTAAGACCCGCACATTTCACAATCTTCTGGATCTGCTGCTTGTGCTTTCAACAACATTGCTTTGTAGTCTTCAACACTAATCGCTTCAGTTTCTTGAACTAAAGATGGAGTTTCTTCTTTTTTATCGTTGTTTAATGTGAATTTAATCGCATCTACAGCCGCTTTTGTTCTTAAGTAATACATTCCTGTTTTTAAACCAGATTGCCAAGCGTAGAAGTGCATTGACGTTAGTTTAGAATAGTTTGCATCTTGCATGAACAAGTTCAACGATTGAGACTGATCGATGAAGTAACCTCTTTGGCGAGACATATCGATAATATCTTTCATCGACATTTCCCAAACTGTTTTATAAAGATCTTTTAAGTCTTGCGGAATAATGTCAATGTTTTGAACAGATCCGTTATGACGCATAATTTCTTGTTTCAATGACTCGTTCCACAAACCTAATTTTACTAAGTCTTCTAGTAAATGTTTGTTTACCACGATAAACTCTCCAGACAATACACGACGTGTGTAAATGTTTGAAGTATAAGGTTCGAAAGCTTCGTTGTTTCCAAGAATTTGAGAAGTTGAAGCAGTTGGCATTGGCGCCACTAATAATGAGTTACGAACCCCGTGCTCCATAACTTCTTTTCTTAAAGAAGCCCAGTCCCAACGACCAGATAATTCTTCGTCTTTCATTCCCCACATATTGTGTTGGAATTCTCCTTGTGACATTGGAGAACCTTTGAAAGTTGAATATGGCCCTTCTTCTTGTGCCATTTCCATAGAAGCAGTTACAGCCGCAAAGTATAAAGTTTCAAAAATTTCTTGATTTAACTTTTTAGCTTCATCACTTGTAAACGGCATACGCAACATGATAAAAGCATCTGCCAAACCTTGAACACCTAATCCAACTGGACGGTGACGCATATTTGAGTTTTCAGCTTCTTTTACTGGGTAATAGTTTCTGTCGATTACTTTGTTCAAGTTACGAGTTACACGTTTTGTAACATTGTAAAGTGCTTGGTGATCGAATTGTCCGTTTTCAATGAACATCGGCAATGAAATCGAAGCTAAGTTACAAACTGCAATTTCATCTTTAGAAGTAAACTCCATAATCTCTGTGCACAAGTTCGAAGAACGGATAGTTCCTAAATTCTTGTGGTTCGATTTACGGTTTGCTGCATCTTTGTACAACATATATGGCGTTCCAGTCTCAATTTGAGATTCTAGGATTTTCTCCCATAATTCACGAGCACGGATGGTTTTTCTTCCTTTTCCTTGAAATTCGTAATCTGTATATAACGCTTCGAATTCATCTCCATAAACATCATACAATCCTGGACATTCATTTGGACACATTAAAGTCCAAGTTGAATCTTCCTGAACACGTTTCATGAATAAATCTGAAGTCCACATTGCGAAGAATAAATCTCTTGCACGCATTTCTTCTTTTCCTGTATTTTTCTTCAAATCCAAGAAATCAAAGATATCAGCATGCCAAGTTTCGATGTAAATCGCAAAACTACCTTTACGTTTTCCACCACCTTGATCTACGTAACGCGCTGTATCATTGAAAACTCTCAACATCGGAACAATTCCGTTTGACGTTCCGTTTGTACCGCGAATATAAGATCCTGTCGCACGAACGTTATGAATAGAAAGTCCGATTCCTCCCGCTGATTGCGAGATTTTTGCGGTTTGTTTTAATGTATCGTAAATACCATCAATACTATCATCTTGCATTGCCAAAAGGAAACAAGAAGACATTTGTGGTTTTGGAGTTCCTGCGTTGAACAACGTTGGCGTTGCGTGCGTAAAGAACTTTTTAGACATTAAATCATAAGTTTCAATAACAGATTTTAAATCGTCTAAGTGAATCCCAACAGAAACACGCATTAACATGTGCTGTGGACGCTCAACAATTTTTCCATTTATTTTAAGAAGATAAGAACGCTCTAAGGTTTTGAAACCAAAGTAATCGTAATTAAAATCTCTTGTATAAATAATATGAGAATCTAAAAAAGCAGCATTTTCTTGAATTACTTTAAATACGTCATCTGCAATTAATGGAGCATCTTGTCCATTTCTTGGATTTACGTAATTGTACATATCTTTCATCGTTTCAGAGAAAGATTTTTTAGTATTTGAATGTAGATTAGAAATAGCGATACGAGCTGCCAATTGAGCATAATCAGGATGTGCAATTGTCATAGAAGCCGCTGTTTCTGCTGCAAGATTATCTAATTCAGAAGTCGAAACCCCATCATACAATCCTTCGATAACTCTCATGGCTACCTTAACAGGATCTACAAGCTCATTCAAGCCGTAACACAATTTTTTGATTCTTTCTGTAATCTTATCAAACATTACCGGCTCTCTGTGGCCATCTCTTTTTACTACATACATAAGCTTACCTTTTATAGTTATTGAAAAAATGAAAGTAACTAGAGAACGAACTCCAGCACTTAAACATTGCGTGTTTTTAAATTATTTTTTGAGAATTACCAAATTCTCAATAGTTACTTGTTTCAAATTCGAATTTCGAATTTAAATGCGTCAAAATTGTTATTGAATCTGCGACTTGGGGAAAGAGATTCAACCTTTTTAAAATATTCTGTTAATCTTTTTTCGGCACCTCTTGAAGAGTAGACGCCAAAAGTATTTTGTTACCTAGAAATCTGCATCGAATGAAATTTTCTGAGCATCACTATCAGTATTCATTACACCAGATTTTTGATACTCTGCAACACGTTTTTCAAAGAAATTAGTTTTTCCTTGAAGAGAAATCATGTCCATGAAATCGAATGGATTTGCCGATCCGTAAACACGCTCGCAACCTAATTCAACCAAAAGTCTATCAGCAACAAACTCTAAATACTGTGTCATTAAACCAGCATTCATACCAATTAAACTTACTGGAAGAGATTCAGTTACAAACTGTCTTTCGATATCTAATGCATCAACAATAATTTCTTTGATTCTTTCTTTTGGCACTTTGTTTACCAAATGATGATTATGCAAGTGAACCGCAAAATCACAATGTACGCCTTCGTCACGAGAAATCAACTCATTAGAGAAAGTCAAACCTGGCATTAAACCACGTTTTTTCAACCAATAAATTGAACAGAAAGCACCTGAGAAAAAGATTCCTTCAACGGCAGCAAAAGCAATAAGTCTTTCAGCAAACGAATCAGACTCGATCCATTTTAAAGCCCATTCTCCTTTTTTAGCAATTGCAGGAAAAACTTCCAAAGCATTAAACAATTCTGTTTTTTCTGCTTCGTCTTTAACATAAGTATCAATCAATAAAGAATAAGTCTCACTATGAATATTCTCCATCATGATTTGAAAACCATAAAAGAATTTCGCTTCTGCATATTGAACTTCATTAACAAAGTTCTCAGCAAGGTTTTCGTTTACAATTCCATCAGAAGCTGCGAAGAAAGCTAAAATATGTTTGATGAAATATCTTTCATCATCATTAAGCTTATTATTCCAGTCTGTCAAATCTTGATGCAAATCGATTTCTTCTGCAGTCCAGAAACTAGCTTCCATCTTTTTGTACCATTCCCAAATATCATGATGTTTAATCGGAAAAATAACGAAGCGGTTTTTATTTTCTTGTAATATTGGTTCGATTTGTGACATGACAGATTCTGTTAATTTTTGTATTGAAATTTTACCTTTTCAGTAGACTACAAAGATTGTCAATTAACGTCAAAAATAAAAGCCAAACTTATTCACAATCGGAGGTAGTTTTTAACAACGGCTAAAATTTGAGAAATTTCTCAGACAATAATTAATTTACTGCAAATGAGTATTTTAAAATCATTTAACACCTCTAAGAAGCCCGTAAAACATAGACTTTTTAATATAAAAAGCAAGAAACTTTAAAGAGTTTTAAAAAAGTTTTTTTGAGTCAAAAAAATGTTTTTTTGAGTTAAAATATGTAGTCAAAATGACTATAATTTTTGATGTTGATTTTAAGAATTTTTATGTTCTTCGGCAACTTTTTCAAGTTCCATATACCAGTCTTCGCCAAAACGACGAATTAAGGCTTCTTTGACAAATTTATAAACTGGAACTTCTAATTCTTTTCCCAAAGAACAGGCATCGTCGCAAATATCCCATTTGTCGTAGTTAACCGCTGCAAATTCAGTGAAGTCTTTTACACGAATTGGATATAAATGACAAGAAACAGGCTTTTTCCAGTCAACAATTCCTTGATTATAGGCTTGTTCGATTCCGCAAAGCGCGGTTTTTCCATCAAAAATTACGTAGGCACAATCTTTATTATCAATAAGCGGAGTTTCCAAATCTCCATCGGTTCCCGTTACCCAAGTTCCTTGCGCCTCGATTGCCGCAATTCCTTCTTTTCTTAAAAAAGGCTTTACTTTAGGATAGATTTCTTCTAAGATTTTCGTTTCAGCCTCATTTAAAGGCGCGCCCGCATCTCCATCAACACAACAAGCTCCTTTACAAGCAGACAAATTGCACACAAATTCTTTTTCCAGAATATCTTCTGAAATAATAGTTTTACCTAACTGAAACATGATAATATTTTTAGAGTGCAAAGATAGTCAAAGAAAGCAGATATTCATTGTCAAAAATTTAACCACAAAGTTCGCAAAGATTTACGCAAAGAATCGCAAAGATTCTTTTACAAGCTTTCGATAGTTTATAAAACCTTGCGAACCTTGCGTAAATCTTTGCGTGCTTTGCGGTTAAACACACCATAACTTTTACTAAATGCAAAAGAAAACCACAATTGTTACAAATATCACTTTTTTAACCAATAAAACATGTTTTTATAACAAAAATACATTCTAAAGAAAAAACACCTAACTTTATTAACTACTTTTGCAGCAGTTTTTTAAACCTTAAAAATCAAATCGATATGTTAGAAATTGACTTCAAAGAAATCATTACCGTTAGTATGGTGCTTTTCGCCGTAATTGATATTGTTGGCTCTATTCCGATTATTGTAAATTTAAGAGCAAAAGTTGGGCATATCGAATCTGAAAAAGCATCAATCGTCGCCGGAGCTATTATGATTGTTTTTCTTTTTGTTGGAGAAGGTTTATTGAATTTAATTGGCATCGATGTTCATTCGTTTGCCGTTGCTGGATCGTTTGTTTTATTTTTCCTTGCTTTAGAAATGATTTTAGGAATCAGAATTTATCGTGACGAAGAACCAGGTTCTGCTTCTATCGTTCCGTTGGCATTTCCATTAATTGCTGGCGCTGGAACAATGACCACTTTGTTATCGTTACGATCTCAATTTCACACTATTAATATTATCATTGCGATCCTTCTTAATATTATTTTGGTTTATATTGTTTTAAAGTCTTCGAAAAAAATAGAAAATTTGTTAGGAGAAAACGGACTTGGAGTAGTTCGTAAGACATTTGGTGTAATACTTTTAGCAATTGCTGTTAAATTATTCGCCGCTAATGTTAAAGGTTTGTTTGTCTAAAATTTATTTTTATAAATTTACCCCGTAAAATATTCTAAAATATAACTCTTAGTCATTTTTCAGAGTTCTACTTTATTATTTTAGACCAAACAGAAACAATCTTATGAAAATTTTCACTTCAATCTTAGTGCTTTTAGCATTAGCTTTAATTGTTTTTAATATTACGCTATTAGACTTTAAAAATCCTTTTCAAGGAGACAGTATGGTAGCTTTTATTGGAATCGCCGCTTCATTTTGCGCTGTTCTGATTCTTTTGATTTTTAGAATTTCAAAAAGAATTGAAGAAAAAATGAATGACAACAGATAATATGTTTGACGTTTTAATTATAGGCGGAGGAGTTTCAGGTATGTCTTGTGCTCTAGTCTTAGGATCCGCGAAAAACAAAACTTTCGTTACTGACAAAAAAATCGGAATTTTTACACATCAGAAAAATTCTTCTTTACAAGAGGCAATCTTTTATAACGCTTACGGAATTACACCAGGAAAATTAGGCTCTGAACTTTTAACTGAAAGCACACAGGATTTAGCTACAACTTACCCACACATTACTCAGATTCCAAATGAGAAAGTAATGAAAGTTGAAGGCAGTTATCCTGAATTTACTGTTGTAACCAACAAAAACTCTTATAAAACAA
>NZ_DASWYK010000133.1:0-34912 GCF_036405015.1 Flavobacterium sp.
AAAGGTTGGAACATGCGCATTACTTGTTGAGTCAGGAGAAAAGCCCTTCTGAAGTTTATTTTGAAGCTGGTTACGAAAACCTTTCAAGCTTTAGTCAGGCTTATAAAATCAAATATGGGGTAACGCCCAAACATCACAAAACGATTTGAGCTTTTAGCAACAGTTTTTGAACCTTTGTCTAAAATTATTCGGCTGTTTCAAATCTAACTTTGCTTAAAATTTTAAATCAGATAAAATGAAAAAGCTAAGTTTAATTTTGGCGATGTCAGCGATTTTTTCGACATCTATTTTTGCACAAAAAACATTCACCTTAACCAGTAAGGATTTGGGAGGAGAAACGACAAAAGTTCAGGAATTCAACGGATTTGGATGTTCGGGTGAAAACCAATCTCCGCAATTATCTTGGAAAAATGCTCCAGAGGGAACTAAAAGTTTTGCTGTAACGATGTACGATCCTGATGCGCCTACAGGAAGCGGATTCTGGCACTGGGTTGTAGTGGATATTCCAGCAAATGTAAACGAATTGGTAACCAATGTAGGAACTAAAAATCTTGTTCCAAAAGGAGCGATTCAAAGTGTTACCGATTACGGAATTAAAGGTTTTGGAGGGCCTTGTCCGCCGGTTGGTCATGGGTACCATCAATATATCATTACAGTTTATGCTTTAAAAACCGATAAATTGGGAACAGACGAGAATACAAATCCAGCAGTAGTAGGATTTAATCTTTGGAAGCAGACTTTGGCAAAAGCCAGTATTGTAGCGTATTACAAAAGATAAAGTATCAGTAAAGAATCTAAAGTTTACAGCACTATAGGCAGGATAGTTTTTTAAATTATCCTGCCTTTATTTGTTAAATGAAATTATTTTTTTTTTGAAAAAAGTCAAGCTAAAATTTTTTTCTGAATTAACAATCCTATATTTTTACGCAACCGATTGCAATTGTTGTTTTGTTTGGGATAATGTATTTTTTGAATTAAAATTTTATGAAATACTTGTATTCGGAAATAAAACATTGATTCTTTCAAAATAGAGATTTTAAAGAATAAATTAAAACCAAATGACTTCATTAAGATTTTTTTTCCTGTTTCTTTTGATTTCCTTTTCGGCTTCGGCACAAAAGGATTATAAATTGTGGCTTCAGTACAATGCTGTGACTAATTCAGAATTGGCTTCAGAATACAAAAACAATCTTAAAGGAATTGTTGTTTTAGGAAATTCAGCAACTACTAAAATAGCCGAGAAAGAACTTCAAACAGGTTTTCAAGATATGTTGGGCGTTATTCCAGAAATCAAATCAGATTTAAAAGGAGAAAACAATCTAATCGTTGGTTCGCAATCGAGTTTAAATGCCGAAATCAAAAGTGAATTAAAATCTGATTTTGATAAAATAAATGAAGAAGGTTTTATTATCAAATCGGTTTCTTTTAAAAACAAAAAACAAATCATTATTACAGGAAAAAATGACGTTGCCGTTTTATACGGAGTTTTTAATTTTCTGAGAATATTGCAGACTAATAAATCAATTAAAGATTTAAATATTGCCGATTCTCCCAAAACAAATATCAGAATACTAAACCATTGGGATAATTTAGATCGAACAGTGGAAAGAGGTTACGCAGGATTTTCGCTTTGGAACTGGCAAAAACTTCCAGATTTTATAGATCAGCGTTATATTGATTACGCTAGAGCAAATGCTTCAATCGGTATCAACGGAACGGTTTTGACCAATGTAAATGCCAACGCTTTAATTCTGACTCCTCAATATTTAGAAAAAGTAGAAGCTTTGGCTAATGTTTTCAGACCGTACGGAATTAAAGTCTATTTAACGGCAAGATTTTCGGCACCAATCGAAATCGGAAACCTAAAAACTGCTGATCCTAAAGATACTCAGGTTATTAATTGGTGGAAAAATAAAGCAACAGAAATTTATAAACGAATTCCAGATTTTGGAGGATTTTTGGTGAAAGCCAATTCAGAAGGTCAGCCGGGGCCACAAAATTATGGAAGAGATCATGTTGACGGTGCAAACATGCTTGCCGATGCTGTTGCGCCTTTTGGTGGCGTAATCATGTGGCGAGCATTTGTATATTCGGAGCATGATGCTAATGATCGCGCGAAACAAGCTTACGCGGAATTTCAGCCTTATGATGGAAAATTTAAAGAAAATGTAATTGTTCAGGTTAAAAATGGAGCGATAGATTTTCAGCCGAGAGAACCTTTTCATCCTTTATTTGGCGCAATGCCTAAAACGCCTTTAATGATGGAGTTTCAAATCACACAAGAATATTTAGGTTTTAGCACTCATTTGGTCTTTCTGCCAAAATTATTTCAGGAAGTTTTGGAATCAGATACCTATCAAAAAGGAAAAGGATCGACCGTTGCCAAAGTTGTTGATGGAACTTTGTACCAAAATAAATTAACCGGAATTGCTGGCGTTGCGAATATTGGAAACGATTTAAACTGGACGGGACATCCTTTTGCGCAGGCGAATTGGTACGGTTTCGGAAGACTGGCTTGGAATCCGTATTTAGATGCTGAAATTATTGCTGATGAATGGTTGAGAAGCACTTTTTCGAATGATGAAAATTTCATTAAACCTGTAAAAAATATTATGATAGAATCTCGCGAAGCGGTTGTAAATTATATGACACCGCTTGGATTGCATCATATTATGGATACTGGCCATCATTATGGACCAGGGCCTTGGGTTTCTAATTTGTCAAGACCAGAATGGAATCCGACATATTATCATAAAGCAGACAAAAATGGAATTGGCTTCGATCGATCAAAATCGGGAACAAATGCAACATCGCAATATTCATCTGAAATTGAGAAACTTTTTGATAATTTAGAGACTTGTCCAGAGCAAGATCTTTTATGGTTTCATCACGTTTCATGGGATTATAAATTGAAAAATGGTCAGACACTTTGGAACTGTATGGCTTTGAAATATCAGGAAGGCGTAAATCAAGTGGCAAAAATGCAGAACGTTTGGAAGAAAACTGAAAAGTATGTTGATAGTGAACGTTTTCACGAAGTAGAAATGTTATTGGAAATTCAGTATAAAGAAGCAAAATGGTGGCGTGATGCTTGTTTGCTGTATTTTCAGCAGTTTTCTGGAAAAGAACTTCCAGCGGGAGTTGAAAAACCAACGCAGACTTTGGATTATTTTAAATCATTAAAATTCCCATTTGCACCAGGAAATGGATAACAAATTGAGTAAATGTACGCGGATGAAACAGATTCGCTATCGCGAAAACGCTGATTGACACAGATTTTTTTAATTTTTTACTGAAAAAAAATCCTATTTTTTCCGTGTCATCCGCGTACTAAATAAAATATATTTTAAAAACTATGAGCAAAAAAACAGCAATTGTAACCGGAGGAAATTCGGGATTAGGATTTGCAACAGCAAAAAAACTTTGTGATAACGGAATCACAACTTACATTATCGGAAGATCAAAAGAAAAAACAGAAGATGCCTGCAAAGAGATTGGAGAAAATGCTATTCCAGTAATTTTCGACTTAAATAATCTAGCCGGAATTCCTGAAATGATTGAAAACATTACGAAAAATGGACCAATAGATATTTTGGTAAACAATGCCGGAATCAACATGAAAAAGGAAATTCCAGATGTGACCGATGAAGATTTTCTTTCGATAATTCATACCAACTTACTAAGCGTTTTTTCTGTGAGCAGAGAAGTGGTAAAAAACATGAAAGCCAATGGAAGCGGAAGTATCGTAAACATTAGTTCGATGGCATCTCAATACGGAATTCCAAAAGTGATTGCTTATTCGGCAAGTAAAGGTGCAATTGAATCCATGACACGTGCGATGGCAACAGAATTGGCACCTGCGGGAATCCGAGTAAATTGTATCGCTCCTGGATTTATTAAAACTAAAATGTCTGCAACTGCTTTGGACAATGACCCAGAAAGAAAAAATAAAGTATTGGGAAGAACTCCAATGGGCTTTTTAGGAGAACCTTCGGACATTGCAGATGCGGTTTATTATTTCGCTTTAAGCGAATCAAAATATACTACAGGTACAGTATTGCCAGTTGATGGTGGAAATAGTATTGGTTTTTAATTTAAAGTTACTAAGGGACAGAGGCTCAAAGGCTCAAAGGTTTTTAAAGCCACAGATAAAAGGATTAAAAAGATTAAAATCAGCTCAATCTGCAATCCCGATAGCTATCGGGAGCGGGAAACAAAACTTTGCGCCTCTGCGTCTTTGCGAGATTAAATAAAAGTAGTGAATATGATAAAAATGCAGCAAACCATGCGTTGGTTTGGACCACAGGACAACGTAAAATTAATCGATATAAAACAAGCTGGAGCAACTGGAATTGTGACGGCTTTGCATCATATTCCTGTTGGTGAAATTTGGACAATTTATGAGATTCAGGAAAGACAACAGATAATAAAAAATGCAGGTTTGGAATGGGCTGTTGTGGAAAGTCTTCCGGTTCATGAAGAAATCAAACGCGCTTCTGGCAATTATTTGCAATACATTGAGAATTATAAAATCAGTTTGAAAAATTTGGCAGATTGTGGTATCAAAATTATCACCTACAATTTCATGCCGATTCTGGATTGGGTGAGAACCAATCATAATTTTATAAACGAAGACGGAAGTAAGGCTTTGCTCTATAATCAAGATGCATTTACGTATTTTGATGTGTTTCTTTTGAAAAGACCAAATTCAGAAAATGATTATTCGGATGCTGAAAAAGATAAAGCGTTGCAGTTTGGAAATCAATTATCTGAAGATGAAAAAGCTTTGTTGTTTAAAAATGTTTTGTTGGGATTGCCAGGAAGTAAAATCAATTTTACGGCAGAACAGATTTTATCGCTTTTAGATAATTATGCCGATATCAATAACGAAAAACTAAGAGAAAACCTGATTTATTTTTTATCGGAAGTAACGCCAATTGCAGAACAAAACGGGCAAAAATTAGCGATTCATCCAGACGATCCGCCGTTTTCGGTTTTGGGTCTTCCGAGAATCGTTTCAACAGAAGCTGATTTGAAAGCGATTTTTAGCGCCGTTCCTTCAACCACAAACGGATTGTGTTATTGTACAGGTTCATTAAGTGCGGATCCAAAGAACGATCTGGAGAAAATAATCGACGATCACGAAGACAGAATACATTTTTTACACCTAAGAAATACCATCCGCGAAAGCGAAACTATTTTCAGAGAATCAGAGCATTTAAATGGTGATGCGAATATGGGGGCAATTGTGGAAAAATTGCTTTTGATAATGAACAAAACGAAAGTAAGTCTGCCAATGCGCCCCGATCACGGATATTTGCACGCTGTCGATGAAAAAACAGAAACGTATCCTGGTTATTCTTTAACGGGAAGATTGAAAGGTCTTGCGGAGTTGAGAGGTTTGGAAATGGGAATTGCTTATAAATTGAATTTGTAAAAAGTCTTTTGCGCAGAAAATTTCTAGCAAAGACGCGAAGGCGCAAAGTCTTTTTCTTTTAAGCTTTTAAATAAAACTTTGCGACTCAGCGATTTTGCGAGACTAAATAAAAAAACTTGTCATAAATGTCTTTAAAAACCAAAATAGCCTACATCATCTCACTGCTTTTCCTAATCGGATTAAGCGCAAAATCATACGCCATAAATCCAGAGAAATATGTAGTTAATGAATCTTCGAAAGAAAATTTCCCTTTGGTTTCAAAAGGAAAAACGACTTCGATTTTGGTGAGTGATAAAGATTATGCAGGGGTTTTAAAAGTGGTAGGACATTTAGAAAATGACATTTTTAAAGTTTCGAATTTACATCCAAAAAGAATTAAAAAAATCTCAGAAGCTGAAGATTTTGTTGTCATAATTGGAACTTTAGGAAAAAGCGAAATCATTGATCAATTAGTCAAAAAAGGAAAAATTGATAGAAATGAGCTTCAAGGGAAATGGGAAAAATTCACCACTCAAATTGTCGAAAATCCGTTTAAAGGAATCAAAAAAGCGTTGGTAATTGCAGGTTCAGATAAAAGAGGTACCATTTACGGAATATATGATTTATCGAGTCAGATTGGAATTTCGCCTTGGTATTTCTGGGCCGATGTTCCAGTGAAAAAACAATCAGAATTGCATGTTTTGCCTGGAGTTTATTCACAGGGAGAACCAAAAGTAAAATATCGTGGTATTTTTATTAATGATGAAGCTCCGGCTTTATCGGGCTGGGCTTTTGAGAAATACGGCGGATTTAATTCGAAATTTTACGATACGGTTTTTGAATTGATTCTTAGAATGAAAGGCAACTATTTATGGCCGGCAATGTGGGGAAGAATGTTTTATGTTGAAGATCCGCAGAACGCAGTTTTGGCCGATGAATACGGAATTGTCATGGGAACTTCGCATCACGAACCATTAACGCGTGCTCATGCAGAATGGGGAAAAGCAAATGGGAAATGGGATTTTAGTACCAATTCGGAAGCGTTGATTAATTTCTGGAAAGACGGAATTAAAAGAATGGGAAATAAAGAAACCCTTGTTACGATCGGAATGCGTGGCGATGGTGACGAACCCATGACGGAAGGAACGGCAATTGATTTATTGGAAAATATTGTCAAAACGCAACGAAATATCATTCAAGAAGTAACTAAAAAACCGATTGAAGAAACGCCTCAAATGTGGGCGCTTTACAAAGAAGTTCAAGATTATTATGATAAAGGAATGCGAGTTCCAGACGATGTGACGCTTTTATTGTGTGATGACAATTGGGGAAATATTCGAAAATTGCCAGAACTGAACGCAAAACCAAGAAAAGGAGGTTACGGAATTTATTATCATTACGATTATGTTGGAGGTCCGCGAAATTACAAGTGGATTAACACGAACCAAATCGAACGAACTTGGGAGCAAATGGATTTGGCTTATCAATATGGAGTTGATAAAATTTGGATTGTAAATGTAGGCGATATCAAACCAATGGAGTTTCCGATTGAGTTCTTTTTGGATATGGCTTGGAATCCGGAAAAGTTTAACGCTGGAAATTTACAAGAGTATTATACAAATTGGTCAAAAGAGAATTTCGGAAATCAATTTTCAGAAGAAATTGCCGAAATTTTAAAATTGTACACCAAATACAACGCAAGAAGAAAACCAGAATTATTGGATGCTAAAACCTATAGCATAACTAATTATAATGAAGCAGATAGAGTTGTAGCTGATTATCAAAAATTGGTAGAAAAAGCCAATGCTATAAATGAAAAATTACAACCTGAATATAAAGACGCTTTTTATCAGCTGGTTTTATTTCCTGTTTTGGCGAGTTCGAATTTGAATGAATTGTATGTCGCAACTGCTAAGAATAATTTGTATGCAGAACAGGGAAATGTTATTGCAAATACATATGCTGAAAAAGTAAAAGAGTTATTTGAAAAAGACAGTCAGTTGACAAGTTATTACCACACAAAATTAGCAAACGGCAAGTGGAATCATATGATGTCGCAAACGCATATTGGTTATGACAATTGGCAACAGCCAGATAAAAATGTGATTCCGAAAACAAGGAAAATTGCACCTGAAGTTCAAGCGATAAAAGTTATAAGTGCTGAAGAGATGGCAAAAAAGGAAACATCAATTATCAAAAATCAGGATTTTGCTCAAGTTCATGATTTTATAGAGAACGACGGTTATATTTCAATAGAAAGCAAAAATTATTCAAAAGCCATAAATTCAGATTTAGTAAAATGGACGGTAATTCCGAATCTAGGTAAAACAGATTCTGGAATAACCATAAAACCTTCAAATATTCAACCGATTGAGATTTCGGAACAATCGCCAAGATTAGAATATGATGTTCACTTTTTCAGTAAAGGAAAGGTAAAAGTAAGAGCCTATTTTTCACCAACAATCAATTTTAAAATCGGTAACGGATTGAAATACGGGATTGCTTTTGACTTGGAGAAACCGCAAATCATGAATCTCAATGTTGATTCTTCGGAAAAAAATTGGGCAGAATCGGTTTCGAACAATATTAAAATTATAACCTCAACGCATCAAATAGAAAATCCAGGAAATCATGTTTTGAAAATTTATGCGATTGATTCGGCTTTAGTGCTTCAGAAAATTGTAATTGAAACAGAAGAAGGAAAAGTTTTGGAGTCGTATTTGGGACCGCCTGAAAGTTTTAGGAAGGAATAATCTAAAGAAGTCAATTCGTCCTGTTTGTCATTCCGACGAAGGAGGAATTTCCGTAAGAATCTCCACAACGAAAATCGCCAATCTTTGTAGAGGCGTTCTAGGGGTTGAAGGTTCGAACCCCTCCGGGGTCATTTGAGAATATTCGTTGCGGATTTAGACCTGAAAGGTTTTAAAAACCTGTCAGGTCTCCGTTAAGAGAAAACTATTAACTATTTAAACCAAAAGATATGAAATTTATTAAACCTTATTTATTTGCCGTCACGACTCTGCTGGTTGTGAGTTGTACATCGCAGAAAGAAACGGCTTCATTAAAAGATGCTTATAAAAACGATTTCTACATCGGAACAGCTTTAAGCGCCAACCAAATCGAAGTCAAAAATGTTAAAGAAGATTCGCTAATTCGCAAAGAATTCAACGCCATTACAGCTGAGAATATCATGAAATCGATGTATGTACATCCACAAAAAGACAAATACGATTTTGCTTTATCGGATAAATTTGTAGCGTATGGAGAAAAGAACAAAATGTTTATTCACGGACATACTTTGATATGGCACAGTCAATTAGCACCTTGGATGGAGAAAATCGCTGACAGCACTGAAATGAAGACTTTTATGCAGGATCATATCAATACGATTGTTTCAAAATATAAAGGAAAAATCAATTCTTGGGATGTTGTAAACGAAGCTTTAAACGAAGACGGAACTTTGAGACAATCAGTTTTTTTGAAAACGCTTGGGGAAAAATATCTAGTTGACGCTTTCAAATTAGCATCAAAAGCAGACCCAAAAGCAGAATTATATTATAACGATTATAATATCGAAGAACCAGCAAAAAGAGCAGGAGCGATTGCTTTAATCAAAAAAATAAAAGCAGAAGGCGGAAAAGTAGATGGAGTTGGAATTCAGGGACATTGGAGATTGGCAAGTCCATCCTTAGAAGAAATCGAAAAAAGTATTTTGGAGTATTTTGCTTTAGGAATTAAAGTGGCGTTTACAGAATTAGACATTACAGTATTGCCAAATCCGTGGGATTTAAAAGGAGCAGAAATCAGCCAGAAATTCGAAGGAAGTGAGAAAATGAATCCGTATCCAAAGGCTTTGCCAGATTCTATTCAAAACAAGCTTGCAGAACGTTACGCTTCGATTTTCAAATTATTTTTAAAACATAAAGACAAAATCAGTAGAGTTACTTTTTGGGGCGTTCACGACGGACAATCTTGGTTAAACGATTGGCCAATAAAAGGAAGAACGAATTATCCGTTGCCTTTTGATGCTGATTTGAGACATAAAAAAGCGTACGACAGCATTTTAAAACTGAAAGAAGCTAAAGAATAAACATTAAAAAAGCCGAAGTTTTGATAAATCAATCAACAATCGGTTGTGATTTGAGAAATAATTTAAATAAAGTAAAGTAAATTTGCATAATATGTTTTTTTGTCTAATTTTACACAACCGATTGTTTAAAATAATATTTATGGTTCCTGCAAGGTTTCCAAAACCTTGTAGGTATGAATTGAAGAGCAGTTTTAACTAATTAGGATGCCTACAAGGTTTGAAAAACCTTGCAGGAGCAGAAACTAACTAACCCACAAAACCACCAATGACAAACATTTCACAAAAACTATCCATCAAAGAAAAAATTGGATATAGCTTAGGAGACTTAGCGGCCAATTTGGTTTTTCAAACTTTGATGACGTATCTGGCTTATTTTTACACCGATATTTACGGTTTGTCGCCGACCGATTCTTCTATCATTATGCTGATTGTTGGTTTAATTGCAGCCTTTGTTTTTAATCCAATTATTGGGGTTTTGGCAGATAGAACAAGTACCAAATGGGGAAAATTCAGACCTTGGATTTTAATAACTGCAATTCCGCTTGGAGTGGTGGCTTTATCAGCTTTTTCAACTCCCAATTTCTCTTATCAAGGAAAAGTAATTTATGCCGTTGTAACTTATACTTTATTGCTACTTTTTTACGCAGGAAACAATCTGCCGTATTCTGCTTTAAGCGGTGTAATTACAGGCGATATGAAAGAACGAAACAGTATGTCATCGTATCGTTTTGTGGCAGTAATGTTTGCGCAGTTTTTCGTTCAGGTTTTCATGCTCGGTATTATAAAAAGTGCTGGAAATGGCGATAAGGCAGTAGGAATCGAAAAAGTAATGACCGCTTTGGCAATTATTGGAACTATAATGCTTTTGATTACTTTTTTAACGACGAAAGAAAGAATCATTCCGAAACCAGAACAAAAGTCAAGTGTTAAAGAAGATTTGAGTGATTTAATCAAAAACAGACCTTGGGTAATTATGCTTACACTGACGACTTTGGTTTTTGTGACTTTGGCGATGAAAGGCGGTTCGTATGTCTATTATTTTGAGAATTATGTAAATAAAGAACAATTAGCTGTTTTTATTCAGCCAATATTAGATTTTCTAACCACAATTGGGTTGAATCATTTTGGTAATGACCCAGTTTCTGCAGGCTTTGGTTTATTCAATGCGGGTGGCATTATCTTTATGATAGTCGGAATCACATTGTCTAAAAATCTGGCAGACAAATACGGAAAACGAAATGTCTTTGGAGTATTTTTATTCATTTCAACCTTATTTATTATAGCTTTTTATTTCTTTCCGCCAGCTTCAATCGGATTGATGTTTTTCTCTCAAATCTTACACGGCTTTTTCTACGGAATCACCATCCCAATTCTTTGGGCGATGATTGCCGATGTTGCCGATTATTCAGAATGGTTGAACAACCGTCGCGCCACTGCAATTATTTTTTCTGCGATGATGGTTGGACTAAAAACAGGATTAAGTGTTGGAGGAGCTTTGACGACCTTGTTTTTAGGTTATTTCCACTACGTTCCAAATGCTCCTCAACAGTCAGAAACAGCCGTAAGCGGAATCAAATTACTAGTGAGTATTTTCCCTGCAATCCCTTTTTTAATCGGAGCCGGATTGCTGTTTTTCTATAAAATCAACAAAGAAATGGAAGTGCAGATAGAAACAGACCTTAAACAAAGAAGAACTTAATTATTTAAACAAAATATCACTTATGCCTGAAGATAGCATTGAACACATTGATTTCAAGGAAATTGATGAACTGGCGATTTCAAAGCCTTTAGTATCACATATTTATACAGCCGACCCTTCGGCGCATGTATTCAATGGTAAAATTTATATTTATCCGTCGCATGACATCGATGCGGGAATTCCGTTTAACGACAATGGAGATCATTTCGGAATGGAAGATTATCATGTTTTTTCGATGGAAGACATTTCATCAGAAGCTGTTGATAATGGCGTTGCATTACACGTAGATGATGTTGCCTGGGCCGAAAAGCAAATGTGGGCGCCAGATGCAGCTCATAAAAACGGAAAATATTATTTGTATTTTCCTGCTAAACGTGCCAACGGAATTTTCCAGATTGGAGTTGCGATTTCAGATTCTCCTGTTGGACCTTTTATTCCAGAGAAAGAAGCGATAAAAGGAAGTTACAGTATTGACCCAGCCGTTTTTGAAGATGAAGATGGAAAGCATTATCTCTATTTTGGAGGAATTTGGGGCGGACAGCTTCAGAAATATCGAAATAACCAGTACGACGAGAATAACGAAGAACCGACAGCAGATGAAAAAGAGTTAGGCCCTATCGTGGCTAGACTTCGAGAAGATATGTTGGAATTTGACGAAGAGCCGAAAGAGATTTTAATTCTCGATGAAAATGGAGATGTTATAAAAGCGGGCGACAACGACCGTCGTTTTTTTGAGGCTTCTTGGGTTCATAAATACAATGGAAAATATTATTTCTCTTATTCAACTGGAGATACGCATTTTATCTGTTATGGAATTGGAGATAATCCTTATGGGCCATTTACGTATCAGGGAAGAATTCTGAATCCAGTTGTGGGTTGGACATCACATCATTCGATTTGTGAAGTAGAAGGCGAATGGTATTTGTTTTATCACGATTCAAGTTTGTCAAAAGGAGTAACGCATTTGAGAAGTATGAAAGTTACCAAAATCGATTATTTAGAAGACGGTTCGATTATCACGATTGATCCTTACGGAATAAGAAGATTAATTGATTAAAAAAGAGATGATAAGAAGAAAAACAGGTTTAAAAATTGTTGTAGCAGTCCTTTTGATGAGTGCTGTTTCTTCGTGTAAAAAAATTTCACAAAAATCACAATCGGTTGTGTATTCCGATTATGTGGCTTTTGATTGGTTTGATTACCGAGGAAATGACGATGCTTATCAAAATTTATCGAAATCTGATGCAGACTATTTAAATCCTGTTTTGGCTGGTTTTTATCCTGATCCTACAATTTGCAGGGTTGAAGATAAGTTTTACTTGGTCAATTCTTCTTTTTGCTATTTTCCAGGATTGCCCATTTTTGAAAGTACCGATTTAGTGCATTGGAAACAAATAGGAAATGTCATCAATCGTGTTGAACAAGCAGATTTTGGCAATTCGCGTTTATCAGGTGGTATGTACGCGCCGACAATTCGCTACCATAAAGGAACATTTTATGTGATTTGTACCAATGTAAGCGGTGTCGGTAATTTTATAGTTACGGCTAAAAATCCTGCTGGACCTTGGTCAAATCCGATTGTACTTCCTGAGGTTAACGGAATCGATCCTGACATCTTTTTTGACGAAGATGGAAAAGTTTATATTACGCATAACGGCCCTCCGCCCAATAATATTTCGGTTCATGACGGCCATCGCGCCATTTACATGCTGGAATACGATTTGGAAAAACAAAAAACCACAACAGCTCCCAAATTGGTTATTAACGGCGGAACCGATATGTCTAAAAAGCCCGTTTGGATTGAAGGTCCGCATGTGTTTAAAAAGAACGGATTTTATTATTTAATCTGTGCTCAAGGCGGAACAGGTTTCAATCATTCAGAAGTTGTTTTTAGAAGCAAGAATATTTATGGTCCTTATGAAAGTTATGCTCAGAATCCGATTTTGACGCAGAAGCATTTAGAGCCGAATCGTAAAAATGAAGTTTCTACAACTGGGCATGCTGATTTTGTTGAACTGCCAAACGGCGATTGGTGGTCGGTATTTTTAGGATGCAGACCTTACGGACCAGATTTATACAATTTAGGCAGAGAAACGTTTATGATGCCAGTTGAATGGAAAGACAATTGGCCAGAAATTGTTGGCGGAAACGAACCGATTCCGATGATTCATAAACGCCCGAATTTGCCTCTTTCGAAAGAAAAAACAGAACCTCTGAATGGAAATTTCGTTTCGAAAGATGATTTTAATTCGAATGAATTGGATTTTAGATGGAGTTTCATCAGAACGCCAAAAGAAAAATGGTACGAACTGGTTAATGGAAAATTGCTAATTAAACCAAGATTAGAATCGATTCATACGGAAAGCAATTTTTCTTTTATTGGAAGAAGACAACAGCATTTAAAATTTGAAGCTTCGGTAAAGTTAGAGTTTACTCCGAAAGATAATTTGGAAGTTGCTGGTTTGACTGCTTTTCAAAATGAGAAACATTATTTCTTGGTAGGAAAATGTTTGAATGCGAATAATAAATTGGAAGTTTTTGTAGAAAGAACAGCTTCTAAAATTAATGAAGGGAAATCGGAAGTTATTTCTAAAAAAGAGCTTTTAGATTCTGATAAATCGTTGTTTGTGAAGATTGAAGGCAATGGAAGACTGTATAGTTTTTATTATAAAGCCACTGGAAAAGCTGGATGGAATTTATTAATAAAAGATGTTGATGGTTCTATTTTGAGTACAAAAGAAGCAGGTGGTTTTGTTGGGACGTATTTGGGAATGTATGCTTCTAAGAAACATTTTTAAAAAGAGTCCCAGCGGGGTGAAATATGTTTCGTAATGTGTCGCTCCGCTGGAGCTTTTGGGCAATCTGGTTTGAATATTCTTTGCAGAGCTACTCGTGAAGATTTCTCCTTACGTCGAAATGACAAACTGGGTGGAAAGTTTGGAAAGGATAATCTTTGCGTTCTTCGCGTAAACCTTTGCGAACTTTGCGGTTAAATCATATTTGCTGAAGCTTTTGAAAAAAGAATGTCCTGTCATTTCTTATGAAAGCGTTCGCGTGAGGGATAGCAGTGAAAAGCCCACAGACGCGAGGAACGAGCAGGCGAGGACTTGAAACGGATAGCCCGACCCGGAGGGGCACGCCCAAATTATCAAGATTAACACGTTTAAAAAAATAACAATTTTAACCTGAAAAATAATTTTTTGTAAAAGATTTTTACCTACTTTAGCATAACAGAACGGAACAGAACGGTATGCCAAAAGAAGAAGGAAAATTTGAGTTTATAATGAATCACGAAAGTGATATTCCGAAGTACCAGCAATTGGTTGACGGAATTACAAATGCTATTGCAGAGAATATTTTGCAAAAGGGAGATTTGCTTCCGTCTGTGAATGTGATTTGCAAAACGTATCAGCTTTCGAGAGACACCGTTTTTAAGGCGTATTCGATTTTAAAAGATCAGAATGTAATCGATTCGGTGCCGAACAAAGGCTATTATGTGGCAGGCGAAACGAGAAAAGTGCTTTTGGTTTTAGATACGTTTAAGGCTTATAAAGAGGTTTTGTACCATTCGGTTGTGAATAATCTGCCTGATAATGTAATTATCGATGTGCAATTTCACCATTATAATATTGATGTTTTCAAAACGATCATTAATAACGGAATCGGGAAGTATTATAAATATGTGGTGATGAATTTTGACCACAAAGATATTCCGCCAGCATTGTCGGCAATTTCAAAAGATAAACTGCTTTTGATTGACTGGAACATTAGAGCCGATAAAGCAAATAATTATGTTTTTCAGGATTTCGGAAAAGCGTTTTATGATGCTTTGAAAGAAGCGGTTGATTTGTTTAAAAAGTATAAAAAAATAGATTTTGTATATCCAGATTTTACGAACCATCCTTGGGAAACGGTAGAGTTTTTTAAGAAGTTTTGTGCTGATTTTGGTTTTCAATACGACCTAATCACAGATCCGAAAAAGTTCAATATCGAAAAAGGAATTGCTTATATCAGTGTGAGTGATAGGATTCTGGGATACTTTTTAGAGCAGTGCAAAGAGAAGGATTTTGAACCCGGAAAAGATGTTGGTTTTCTTTCGTACAACGAAACGCCAATGAAGAAATTTATATATAAAGGAATTTCAGTTGTTTCAACTGATTTTAATGAATTAGGAACCAAAGCAGCGGCATTTATTACGCATGACGAAGAAACGAAATGTTATGTGCCGACTAAATTAATAATAAGAGAATCATTGTAAGTTATGTATTATATCGGTTATGATATTGGAAGTTCTTCTGTCAAGGCAGCCTTGGTAGAAGCGGAAACAGGCAAAAAAATCATTGTACTGAATGAGCCTCAAAACGAAATGGAAATTCTTTCGATTCATCCAGATTGGGCAGAACAGGATCCTGAAATGTGGTGGCAATACATTTGTACGGCAACAAAAAGAGCAATTAAAGAGGCTAATATTGATGCTTCTAAAATTCAAGGAATTGGTATTTCGTACCAAATGCACGGATTGGTAATTGTAGATAAACAAGGCGCTCCGTTGCGTAATTCAATTATTTGGTGTGATAGCCGTGCGGTTGAAATTGGAAATAAAGCTTTCGCCGAAATTGGAGAAGAAAAATGCATGTCGCATTTATTGAATTCGCCAGGAAATTTCACTGCTTCTAAGCTAAAATGGGTTAAAGAAAACGAACCAGCAGTTTATAACAAAATTGATAAATACATGCTTCCGGGAGATTACATCGCTTTGAAATTGACAGGCGAAGTAACGACAACCAAAAACGGTTTGTCTGAAGGAATGCTTTGGGATTATAAAGAAAATAAAGTAGCAGATTGGCTTTTGGATTACTACGGAATCGATCAGTCGTTGACGCCAAAAATTGTAGAGAATTTTACGAATCAAGGAGTTGTTACGGAGAAAGCTTCGCAAGAATCTGGACTTCCTGCGGGAATTCCGATTGTGTACAGAGCGGGAGATCAGCCGAATAATGCTTTGTCATTAAATGTTCTTCGTCCAGGCGAAGTGGCTGCAACAGGTGGAACTTCTGGTGTTTTTTATGCGGTTACCGAAACAAATTCAGGAAAAAGTACTCGTGTGAACAACTTTGTTCATGTAAATTATACAGAATCGAATCCGAGAGTTGGAAAACTATTGAATATAAACGGTGCGGGAATTCAATACCGATGGATGCGAAACAATATAGGAAATGAGTCGTACGAAGAAATGAATGAAAAAGCATCTCAGATCAATGTAGGTTCACAAGGATTGGTTGTGATTCCGTTTGGAAATGGTGCCGAAAGAATGTTCAATAACAAAAACATTGGATCTCATATTTTAAACCTGAATTTTAATATTCATACCAATGCACATTTATTCAGAGCTTCTTTGGAAGCAATTGCATTTTCGTTTGTGTACGGAATGGAATGTTTGAAAGATGATAATGCAACGATTAATGTCATTAGAGCTGGAAATGATAATCTTTTCCGTTCTGAGATTTTCTCGAATACAGTTGCAACCTTAATTGGTCACGAAATCGAAATTTACAATACAACTGGAGCAGTAGGAGCGGCGAGAGCAGTTGGCTTGACAGATGGCGATTTTGAAAAGTTTGGTTCAGGAATTACAACAAACGATCACGTAATGACCTTTTTACCTCTAAAAAACAAAGAGGAATATGAAACGGCTTATAACAAATGGAAACAAGAATTAGAATTAATATTAACAAAATAAATAAGAGAACAAATGATAGTTTTAGGAGATAAAGAATACTACAAAGGTATTGGCCAAATTAAGTTTGAAGGAAAAGAATCTGACAATCCGTTGGCATTTAAATATTACAATCCAGACCAAGTTGTAGCTGGAAAAACAATGCGTGAGCACTTTAAATTTGCTATCGCTTACTGGCATACTTTCTGCGGACAAGGTAGCGATCCATTCGGACCTGGAACTCAAAATTTTGCTTGGGATGCTTCATCAGATCCGTATCAAGCGGCTAAAGATAAAGCAGATGCTGCTTTTGAATTCATCAGCAAAATGGGATTCGATTATTTCTGTTTCCACGATTACGATTTGATCAATGAAGGACCAACTTTCGCAGAATCAGAAAAACGTTTGGCTTTCATTACAGATTACTTAAAACAGAAAAAAGCAGAATCTGGAATTAAATTGCTTTGGGGAACTTCAAACTGTTTCTCAAACCCAAGATTCATGAACGGAGCGGCTACAAATCCTGATTTTAATGTTGTGGCAAGAGCTGGAGGGCAAGTAAAATTAGCTTTGGATGCAACTATCGCTTTAGGTGGAGAAAACTACGTATTCTGGGGTGGTAGAGAAGGTTATATGTCTTTGCTAAACACAGATATGGGAAGGGAATTAGACCATATGGCGCAATTTTTAGCAATGTCTAGAGACTACGCAAGAGCGCAAGGTTTTAAAGGAACTTTCTTCATTGAGCCAAAACCAATGGAACCATCTAAACACCAATACGATTTTGACTCTGCAACTGCAATTGGTTTCTTAAAACAATACGGTTTAGACAAAGATTTCAAAATCAATATCGAGGTAAACCACGCTACTTTGGCACAACATACTTTCCAACACGAATTAGAAGTGGCTGCAAAAGCTGGAATGTTAGGAAGTATCGACGCAAACAGAGGAGATTACCAAAACGGATGGGATACAGATCAATTTCCAAATAACATTCAAGAAACTACTGAAGCAATGTTGGTTTTCTTAAAAGCTGGCGGATTGCAAGGTGGAGGAGTTAACTTTGATGCTAAAATCAGAAGAAACTCTACAGACTTAGAAGATGTTTTCTTAGCACACATTGGTGGAGCTGACACTTTTGCAAGAGCTTTATTGACAGCTGATAAAATCATTTCTTCTTCTCCATACGAGAAATTAAGAAAAGAAAGATATAGCTCATTCGATTCTGGAAAAGGTAAAGATTTTGCTGATGGAAAATTAGGTCTTAAAGATCTTTATACTATCGCTCACGAAAATGGAGAATTAAATCTTCAAAGCGGTAAACAAGAATTGTTTGAAAACATCATTAACCAATACATTTAATTGGTAAGATTTTAAACATACTAAACCTAACAGGTTTTTAAAACCTGTTAGGTTTCTACAAAATATTTAGTGAGAGAAAATATCTAAAAAACATTTTCAATTTTAATGTGATAGTCTTAGAGCGTTAAAAATGATTTTAGATAAAATTGAGAAATGTGTATGCAGATAATGACCTCTTTTTTTGCTTTTGAATAGGAGAGAATAGATTGAAAGTTTAGTTACTATTTTCTTTTTGTTTGAAAGGTGAAAATTGAAGTTAGTTTGATAAGAATTAAGTGTGAGTTAAATTTTTATTGAAGGTTTTTTGAAGAGCAGAATCGATCGAAATGCACATTTTTTCTCGCTAGAATACATTAGGAACTTTGTTAAAGTTTTAAACTTTGACAAAGTTTTTTTTTACGCAAAATATTTATTAACCAAAAACAAAAAACATGAAATTTTTTATTGACACTGCCAATCTTCAGGATATTGAAGAAGCACAGGCTTTGGGTGTTTTAGACGGTGTAACCACCAATCCGTCTTTAATGGCAAAAGAAGGAATTACAGGAAAACAAAATATCTTAAATCATTATCTGGCTATCTGTAATATTGTTGATGGCGACGTTTCGGCTGAGGTAATCTCAACGAACTATGAAGGAATGGTAAGAGAAGGAGAAGAATTGGCTGCTTTGCATCCGCAGATTGTGGTGAAATTACCCATGATTGGCGATGGTGTAAAAGCTTGTAAATATTTTTCTTCAAAAGGGATTCGTACCAATGTAACCTTAGTTTTTTCGGCTGGTCAGGCATTATTAGCAGCTAAAGCTGGGGCAACTTATGTTTCTCCGTTTTTAGGACGTTTAGATGATGTTTCAACTGATGGAATGCATTTGATTTCAGAAATCAGAGAAATCTACGATAATTACAATTATCAAACACAAATATTATCAGCTTCTGTTAGGCATACGATGCATATTATCAATTGTGCAAAAATTGGATCAGATGTAATGACTGGACCACTTTCTGCGATTAAAGGTCTTTTAAAACATCCTTTAACAGATATCGGATTAAAGCAATTTGTTGAAGATGCTAAAAAGATGAATTTATAGTTTTTTTATTTCTCATTTTTATATTATAAAACTCCCTTACAGCTATTTGTAAGGGAGTTTTTTTATGAAATAAAAGCAACCGATTGTTTCTTTTAATGTTTTGTAAGAAATATATTGTTTAGGGTTTAGTTGCTTGATTTTTAGTTAGAAAGTGCCTGAAAGCCTCATTTTATAAGGAATGTAATTGAATTTGATTCTAATGCTAATATCCTCTTTTTACTATAACGTTTTAGTCAATTTAAACTAAATAGCAAAATTTAACTTTTTATGGTTTTTTTAAGATATTGAGTTAATCTATTTATTATCTCTAACGTTTTCGTTGTACTGAATATTGTTTTTGATAATTATTTAAAGTTTTGTAAAAATTAATAAGTTAAATGTTTTTTTAGGACTGTGTTTTTTTGAAATTGACAAAAAAAATTAACGCAACCGATTGTGTGTTGTTGTTTTTTGTATATATTTGTTTTGACTATAAGTTACTTATTTGTTAAAATTTAATGATTCGTAATTCAGTAAACAAGAAACTAACTAAACCATACTATTAACTAATTAAACCAATTATTTATGACTAACTTTTTAATTACTAAAAGCAGATCAAAATACTTTAAGAATTTAGGATTCATGATCCTGATGCTGGTATTTTCTGCTGCAGTAAATGCACAAATTACTGTTTCAGGTACTATATCTGATAGTAGTGGACCAATACCAGGAGTTAACATTTTTGTGAAAGGAACTAAAACAAGCACAGTTTCTAATTTCGACGGAACTTATACACTTCAATCTGTTCCTGCTAATGGTACTTTGGTCTTTAGCTTTATCGGATATAAACCACATGAAATTGCGGTAAATAATAAAACTAAAATTGATGCTTTATTAGAAGAAGATTTAAATGACTTGAAAGAAGTTGTTGTTATTGGATACGGAACGGCAAAAAGAGCAGATTTGACGGGAGCAGTTTCAACTGTGACCAGCGCTGCCATAACTCAGTCTGTTGCAACAACTATAGATCAGGTTTTACAAGGCCGTGCTGCTGGGGTGCAAATTCAGCAAAATAGTGGTACACCTGGAGGTAGTTCTTCTGTACGTATTCGTGGTATCAGTTCGATTACGGGATCAAATGAACCAATTTATGTAATCGATGGTGTTATTATAGATGGTAACTCGGGATCTTTAAATATAAATCCGCTTGCCGGAATTAACCCAAATGATATTGCTTCTATTGATATTTTAAAAGATGCATCTGCAACTGCAATTTATGGTTCTAGAGCTGCAAATGGTGTAATTATGGTAACTACTAAAACCGGTAGAAAAGGAGATTTAACTTTAAATTTTGATAGTTATATCGGTTGGCAACAAATGCCAAAAGAGCTTCAAGTTCTTAATTTAAGAGAGTACGGAACTTTAAAAAACACTCGCGCAGATTTAGGGATTGTACAGCGTGACAATACTTTTATCAGACCTGATTTATTGGGCGAAGGAACAAATTGGCAAGACGAATTATTTCAAGTTGGTTTGATTCAAAGCTATAATTTGTCTGCTTCTGGAGGTTCTGATAATACAACTTATGCATTAGGAATGTCTTATTTTGATCAAGAAGGAACTGTAATCGGATCTTCTTTTGACCGTTTGAATCTTCGTGGTGTAATTGATTCTCAAGTAAAAAAATGGTTTAAAGTTGGTGTAAACATGAACGTTTTTAAAACCAATCAGGTAACAACGGTAAATGATGATTCGGTTATTTTAACTGCTTTAAAGCAAACTCCAAACGTTGCGGCAAGAAATGCTGACGGAACTTTTGATGGTCCAGATACAACAGAATTTGTTCAAACCAATCCGCTAGGAATCGCTATTTTAAAAGATAATTATGGAAAAGATTATGGTTTTAGAGGAAATGCTTACGCTGAAATTAGTTTTACAAAAGATTTAAAACTTAAAACTCAATATTCTATAGATTACGGATTTGGAAACAGATATACTTTTAATCCATCTTATACTTTTGGAGCATTATCAAATGAAGTTAGAGAAGGAAGCAGAACAAAATCTACAAGCGAAAACTGGATTTGGAATAATGTTTTGACTTATAACAAAGCATTTGGAAAACATAATGTTACTGCCATGTTAGCTCAAGAGCTTCAAGAAAGAAACTGGGAAAATCTTTATGGTTATCGTTCAGGCTATTTGACAAATGGAGCAACAGACTTAAATGCTGGAGATCCAACAACGGCTAGAAACTCAAATGCAAGTGTTACAAGTGCTTTAAGCTCTTATTTTGCAAGAGGAACTTATTCTTTTGATGATAGGTATTTTTTAACAGGAACAATCAGAAGAGACGGATCTTCTCAATTTGCTGAGGGTAATAAATGGGATTGGTTTCCATCTGCAGCTTTGGCATGGAAAATTTCAAATGAAAGTTTCTTAAAAGATAATCCAACGGTTAATAATTTGAAATTACGTGCTGGTTGGGGAGTTGTAGGTAACTCATCTGTGCCAAACAATGCGTATACTTCTGTTTATGGTACTTCTGCAACAAACTGGGGAAGCGGTCAAATTGCAACTAATACAGCTAATCCCGATTTGAAATGGGAAAGAACAAACTCCACTAATATTGGTTTAGATCTTGGTTTCTTCAATAATAGACTTGAAATTACAGCTGATGCTTATTACAAGAAAACAGACGATTTATTACTAAGATTATCACTTCCTGCTTATGTAGGAACAACAGGACAAGGTTCTACAGCACCGCCTTATGCCAATATTGGATCTTTAGAAAATAAAGGTTTAGAGTTTGTGATCAATACGATAAATATGGAAAGACCTGATTTTTTATGGAAATCCAGTTTAAATTTCACATTAAACAGAGTTAAAGTATTAAAATTAAACACCGAATCTGGAGTTTACGATCAGACATTACAACAAGGTTCTGATGTAACTGTAGTGACTCGTTCTGCAGTTGGTCAGCCAATCGGGCAATTTTATGGGTACAAAGTAATCGGACGTTTTGAAAAAGCTACAGATTTCTATTATAAAGATGCCAATGGAACTGTAAAACCAACAGCATTACCAGAAGGAATGGTAATTGGAGAAAATGGAGTTTGGATTGGAGATTACATGTTTGAAGATGTCAATAAAGATGGTGTAATCAATGAGAAAGATGCAAGTTACATTGGAAATCCAAATCCTGATTTTACTTTTGGTTTAAATAATAGTTTCTCATTTAAAGGATTTGATGTGAGTATTTTATTTACTGGTTCTTATGGGAATGACGTTTTAAACTATCAAAGAAGATGGCTAGAAAATCCGCGTGAAAATACAAACTTATTGAAATCGGCTTTAGGTTATGCACAATTGGAATTAATCGACCCAACTGGACCAAATGACTATCGAAATGTGCAAATTGTAGGCGGAGATCCTTATATGCCAAGAATTGGAGCTTCATCAGCTTCGTCAGCTTCAAATTATCGTTTGAGTAACCGATTTGTAGAAGATGGTTCTTATGTAAGGCTTAAAAACATTTCAATTGGTTATAATCTTCCTAAAAATTTGTATTCTAAATACGGAATCTCAAATATAAAAGTCTATTCGAATATGCAGAATGTTTTGACTTTTACAAAATACAAAGGATATGATCCAGAAGTAGGTTCAATCAATCAAAACTTACTTTTAAGTGGCATCGATAACGGACGTTATCCTTCGCCAATGGTTACAACAATTGGATTAAATGTTAATTTCTAAAAACTGCACAATGAAAACAAAGAAAATATTTTACACGGCTTTAATTATTGCATTGCCATTTGTTTGGACGAGTTGCAGCGACATTTTAGACGTTGAACCAAATGATGTAATTACAAAAGAAAACTTTTATAAATCGGAGTCTGATTTTCAGGCTGCAACTGGACCATTGTACAATAAAGTATGGTTCGATTTTAATGATAAATTTTACTATGGTCTAGGAGACGGACGCGCTGCAAATATGTATGCTCCATTTTCAGATTATGTGTATCCATTTACAGATTTAACAGAAACAGGATTAACAGGACCATTAGTGTCAGCTTGGGGATCTTTGTATAATGTGGTACAGCAATCAAATAATGTGATTATTGGGATTTCAGGAAGTACATTAAATGATGCAATTAAAAACAGATACATTGCCGAAGCTCGTTTTATGAGAGGAACAGCCTATTGGTATTTGGCTTCTTTATGGGGAGATGTTATTATCTCAACAGACCCAAGAGAATTGGTTAAAAATCCAATTGTGAATAAAAATCCAATGAAAGATGTTTACGAATTCTCGATTCGTGATTTAGAATTTGCAGCAAAATATCTTCCAGAAACTGCTGGTCAAGCAGGACGTTTAACAAGATATAGTGCATTCGGAATGCTGTCTCGCGTTTACTTGTCATTTTCAGGAGTAAGCGACAATCCAAACAGCGGAACTCGCAATCAAGCATATCTTGATTTAGCTAAAAAAGCGGCAGAAAAAGTAATGAGTTCTGGACCATACGCTTTAATGACAAATTATGAAGATTTATTCATGATTGACAATAATAACAATACCGAATCAATGTTTGCACTGCAATGGGTTCCAAACGGAGATTATGGAGTAAACAATACCCAACAAGCTTATTTTGCATTAGGTTCTGATATTACAGGAGACGATGCCGCTTGGGGATATTGGACAAGAGCTTCTTATAATGTTTTGCAAGAATATGAGTCAAAGGATCTTCGTCGTAAAGCAACTTGGATGGGGAACAAAGATCATTATGCCTCTATTAATAAAGCAAATGGAGGTTATACAGTTGATCATGGAAATGATTTCTTAACCGTTAAAAAAGGAGTTGTAGGTTCTACAAAAGATAATGCTAAAATTACTCGTATGAACTCTGCTTTAAATACTTACATGTTACGTCTTGGAGAAGTTTATTTAAATTATGCAGAAGCTGCTTTAGGAAATAATGCCTCTACAGCAGATGCAACAGCAATTTCGGTTGTAAACAGACTTCGCACACGTGCAGGTTTAGATCCAAAAACTACTTTGACTTATGCTGATATTATTCACGAAAGAAGAGTAGAATTATGTATGGAAGGGCAATACTGGTACGATTTGGTTCGTAGAGCATACTACAAACAACAAGAAGTAATTAATTATGTAACAGGACAAAACAGAGGAGTTATCACTCCAATTTTGTATGACACAGCAACAAATACAGTAACTGTAGATGCTTCAAAAAGTACGAGTCCACGAGCTATTGGTGTAATAGATGCTACAATTTTCACGCTTCCTTATCCGGAGTCTGAATTAGTTCAGAATCCGTTATTAAGAGAAAATCCTGTACCATATGAGTTTAAAGAAGAGAAAATTAAAGACTTATTCTAGTTTCAGAAATAAAAAAACTTAAAGACATAAATATGAAATATATTTTAAATAAAAAGTATTGGGCACCTATCGCACTTTTAAGTATGATGGTTTTGGGTATGCTGTTTACTTCTTGTGATAATAATGATTCAGAAGGAGGTACAATTACAATTACAAAGGTGTTTTTAGAAGATGTAAATTCAACTGTTCCAGATCGTGAAGTTAATTTTGCTCGATTAGGACAATTATTACGTATCGAAGGTTCAGGATTTACAGGCTTGAAAAAAGTGTACATTAATGGATATTCAACTTACTTTAATGTGGTTTTTGTATCTAATAATTCAATGCTGGTAAGCGTTTCTGCAGATACTCCAATTTCAGATGCAGATCCGTCAGTACGAAATACAATTCGTTTTGTAAACGATTCTCACGAAGTAACATTTCCATTTCAAATTCGTGCTGGAAAACCGGCTATTACTAGTATTTCCAATACACTTCCAAATGCAGGAGAAAAGATTACAATTTATGGAACGGGGCTGACAGAAGTTAGTAAAGTAATTTTTCCAGGAAATGTAGAGGTTACATCTGGAATTACTTCAGATGAAGATGGTGAAATGTTTACTGTTGTAGTACCAGCCGGAATTTCAGATTTAGGCGGATCAATCTATGCAGAAACATCAAATGGAGGAGTTTATTCTCCAAAATATTTCAATTTCAAAAAAGGAATTATTTTAGATTTTGACGGAATAGGACAACACAGTTTTTGGGGAACACCGCCAGCTACAGGAATGATTTTGGGAACTGATATAGAATCGGCTTCTATAGGAACTGGAAATATTTCTCATGGCAAATATGTACCGCATCGTCCCTCTCGTCTCACATCAATCGCAGCAGCAACAGGAAGAGCTACAGAAGTTTGGACAGGAGGAACTGGTGTTGATAACTGGAGAGCACAATTAACACCTTATATTCCGGCAACGACACCACTTGACAAAGTAGCATTTCAATTTGATATCTATGTTCCAGATGCTTGGAAAGATTCTGGATATTTAAAAATATGTACCATCAATAATTTTAATGCAGGAACATGGTCTGGCGGAGTTTACAATTACATTCCGTGGCTTGTTGATGGAAAATCTGTCGCTTTTCAAACTACTGGATGGACAACAATTACAATTCCATTGAATAAGTTTTATCAATGGTCTAAAGAAGCTGCTACGTTTGAAACTGTTTTGACGTATCGTGAAACGGCAACTTATCAAAACTTTGGGATTTGGTTCGAAAATGCAGATGTAAAAATGAAAGACGTTCTAGGTACTGCAAGCGAAGTAGAATTTCCTTCAAAAGCAACTTCTGTAAAAGTGTATACAGACAACTGGAGAATTGTACCATTGGATACACCAGTTTACAATGATTTTAACTAACTCAACCACCACAAAATGAAATCAAAATATATTATACCAATAATTGCTTCATCATTAATGATTTTATCATCCTGCGATGATAATTTGATGGAGTGGAAAAAAGACCCAGAACACGGAGCTGTAACAGGAGCAGAACTTCCTTTAGCTTTAGTAGAAAAAATTAGCCGTTATGAGCCATTAAAAAATTATTCAGATTTTGTTTTAGGAAACGGAATCGGAATCAGTTTATACATGAGTGATGCAGCTTATAGAAAAATCGTAAACGAAAACTTTGATGAGGTTACACCAGGTTACGAAATGAAACATGCTGCAATGGTAAATTCCAAAGGAGAAATTAATTTTACGAATGTAGATGCTTTCATTGCAGCAACAAAAAGCGCCGGATTAACAGTTTTTGGACATACTTTAATTTGGCATTCTAATCAAAATGCAAGTTATTTGAATGGGATTATTGCACCAACAGTAATTCCAGGTTCAAGTGGAACAAATGTTTTAGATTTAGCTCCTCTTAAAAATGGAACATTTACAGGCTGGGCAAGAAATAATCCAGGCAAAGGAATCACAACGGTTGCAAATGCAGGATTGACTAGTACTTCTCCAGCGATTCAATTGGCATCTAGTGCAACTTCTTCTCAAGCGTACAATTTACAGCTTACATCTCCAAACGTACCAATTGTGACGGGACATAATTATGAAGTTTCATTTTATATTAAGTCAGATATAGCAGGAAAAGGACGTATTTCTTTCGGAAACACTTTAAACAATCAATATCCTTATAAAGATTGGTACAATAATGGGAACAATGGAGAAGCTTTTGCTACAACCTCATCTTGGCAGCAGGTTAAAATTAAATTAGTGCCAGGAGATTTTAAAACAGGGAGTACCGCGTTTCAGTTTAATTTAGATTTAGGATATCTTCCAAACGTAACGTATTTAATAGATGCTAATACTTTGGCAGTTGTTGATTTGGATGCGGCTACAGGACCTGTAAACTTAGTTGCTAACGGAACATTTAATTCTGGAATAACAGGATGGACCAGAGCCAATGGAGCTGCAGATGCTTTAAGTGCTGCAACAGGAGCTGCAAATGTTTATGAGGGAAGCGGCGCTATGAAAGTAGTAAATGCTACATCTGATGCATCAAATCAATGGAAAACTCAAATTCAAACCACTTTTACTTCTGCATTGGTAGCTGGAAAAAGTTATACGATTTCTTACATGATTCGTTCTGAGGCTGCAGGTTCTGTAAGATGTTCAACAACTCCATCAAGTTTAGCAAGTTATCAAGGTGATCAGGCTACTTCTACAACTTGGAAATTAATTGAATGGAAAATCACGGCAAAAGGTGGCGAAACAGGTTTTGGTTTCGATTTAGGCGGTGCGGCAGGAACTTATTATATTGACAATGTTTTAGTAACAGACGGAACTTCTTCTGGAGGTGGTGCTACAGCTCCAATCACAATCGAAAAAACAGATGCAGAAAAAACAAAGATTATAGGTGATGCGATGACCGATTGGATTTCTAAAATGATGACACATTATAAAACAGGCGTTTTTGCATGGGATGTGGTAAATGAACCAATGAAAGAAGATGGAACTTTAAGAAACGGTACAGAAGGAGATACGGCATCGGATTATTTCTCATGGGTGAAATATCTTGGAAAAGATTACGCTGTAAAAGCATTCAAATTGGCACGTCAATACGGAAATGCTACAGACAAACTTTTCATTAATGATTATAATCTGGAATCAAGATTAGATAAATGTGACGGAATTATCGAATATGTGAAATATATTGAAAGTCAAGGCGCTAAAGTTGACGGAATCGGAACACAAATGCATATTGGTTTAACTACAGATAAAGATAAAATTGTTCAGATGTTCCAAAAATTAGCGGCATCAGGAAAACTAATTAAAATTTCGGAGTTAGACGTAAGATTAGGAACGGCAACACCAACAGTTGCACAACAAGCATCACAGGCAGAAATGTATCAATACGTAATCGATATGTACAAAAAATACATTCCTGTAGCACAGCAATATGGTATCACAATTTGGGGCGTTTCTGATAACGCCAAAGAACATGAATATTGGCTTCCAAATGAATCCCCTAACCTTTGGGATGCCAATTATGTTCGTAAGCATGCTTACAAAGGTACTGCAGACGGGCTTGCAGGAAAAGATGTAAGTTTAGGATTCTCGGGTGAGTTAGTAAAACCGTAAATAGTTTAAAAAACTGTTGAGTTTCAGAAAAGCTTTGTCAAGGTTTTAAACTTTGACAAAGCTGCTTTGTTTAGTTGTAACCCGTTGAATGGAACAGAAGGAAAAGTTTTTGAATTAACAAATAAAATCTAATTTAATCTGCTAAAATCTGCGCAGATCTGCGTGAAATACTTTTTACATATAGATTTTTACGCAGATTTAAAAAGATTAAAGCAGATACAAACAGATTAAAATAAAAAATATGTTTACTATTCTAAAAAATACATTTCTTTTAATCACAATTTTGGCAACACAATTTATCTGGAGTCAAAACCTACCTCATCTTCAAAAAAAAGGGAATAAAACCCAATTAGTCGTAAATCAGAAGCCATTTTTGATACGCGGGGGAGAATTAGGAAATTCTTCTGCAACCAGTATGGAAAGCATGGAAACGATTTGGACAAAGTTAACAGACATGAACCTGAATACCGTTCTAACACCTGTTTATTGGGAATTGATAGAACCAGAAGAAGGAAAATTTGATTTTAAATTAGTAGATGATTTAATTTTAAGAGCAAGAAAAGAAAATTTAAAATTGGTTTTTCTATGGTTTGGATCATGGAAAAACAGTATGTCTAGTCACGCTCCAGCTTGGGTAAAATTAAATCAGAAAAAATATCCAAGAGTTAAAGATGATAAAAACAAAAGTCATGAAATCTTAACGCTTTTTAGCGAAAATAATCTGCAAGCTGATTTAAATGCTTTTAAGAAACTGATGACTCACATTAAAGATTTTGATCAAAAAGAACAGACCGTTATCATGATTCAGGTTGAAAATGAAATCGGAATGTTGCCGACAGCTCGTGATTATCATACTTTGGCAAATGAAGCTTTTCAAAAAGAAGTTCCAAAAGAATTGATTCAATATGTACAAAAAAACAAACAAAATCTAGTTCCCGAATTTTTTGAAATCTGGAAAAAAAACGGATTTAAAACTTCTGGAAATTGGGAACAAATTTTTGGGAAAGGATTACATACTGATGAAATTTTTATGGCTTGGTATTTTTCAAAATTTACCAATCAAATTGCCAAAGCAGGAAAAGACGTTTATCCAATTCCGATGTTTGTCAATGCGGCTTTAAATGCACCAGAAAAAAAGCCAGGACAATATCCAAGTGCGGGACCGTTGCCCCACATTATGGACGTTTGGAAAGCAGCGGGAAATTCGATCGACTTTTTGGCTCCGGATTTTTATAATCCGTCTTTTAAACAATGGAATGATTTATTTACTCGTCAGGGTGATCCATTATTTATTCCAGAACACCGTTTTGATGAAACAGCACCTTTCAAAGGCTTATATGCCATCGGACATTATGAAGCCATTGGGTTTTCGCCATTTTCGATAGAATCTGTTGCTGATGCTAAAAAAGAACCACTTGGTAAAATCTATGATTTGGTAAAACAATTAACTCCAACTATTGAAGCTAATAAAGGACAAGGAAAAATCGATGGCGTTTTAGTAGACAAAGAAAATAATACACAAATTATAAAAATGGGTGATTATGAATTTACATTTAAACACGATTATACCTTAAATTGGTCTGACGGAGCAAAAGCAGATTCTTGGCCCATGTCGAGTGCTATTATTATAGAAATTGCAAAAGACGAATTTTATATTGCCGGTTCTGGAATTGTAGTAACCTTTAAGTCTTTAAAAGAAAAACTAAACGCTGGAATTCTAAAAACAGATCAAGGAATATTTGAAAATGAAAAATGGAAAACCATCAGACATTTCAATGGAGATCAAACCCATCAAGGAAGACATTTACGAATTTCAGTGGGGGATTACGAAATCCAAAAAATAAAATTATATACTTATGAATAGGATTTTTTTCTGCCACGAATTCACTAATTTTTCTGATGCCTACTTTGTGGTTAATTATTCAAATTAAACGAATTTAATTTGTGAAATTAGATTTTTAGAGATAAAGTAATGAATAAAAAAATTCGTGAATTCGTGGCGAAAAAAAATTGCAAAAAATAAACTACAATGAAGAAAGTATTAATAGTTTTTCTAATAACCCTTAGCATCAATGCTCAAATAAAACTTCCGAGATTAATCAGTGACGGAATGGTTTTACAGCGCGACACCAAAGTCAATATTTGGGGATGGGCATCGCCAAATGAGAATGTTGAACTGGATTTTAAAGGAAAAAAATACAAAACCACAACATCAGAAGAAGGAAAATGGTCTATCCAACTTCCATCACAAAAAGCAGGTGGTCCATTTGAGATGACTATAAAAGCGAGCAATACAATTGTTCTGAAAAATATTCTTTTCGGAGACGTTTGGCTGTGTTCGGGACAATCGAATATGGAACTTCCTATGGACAGACTAAAAGATAAATACAAAGAAGTTATTGCTAAATCTGAAAATCCCAACATTAGACAATTTTTAGTTCCTGATGAATATTATTTTGAGAAAGAAAGAAATGATTTTTCGTCAGGCGAATGGATTTCAGCAAATCCAGCCAGCGTTTTACAATTTACGGGTGTTGGTTATTTTTTCGCTACAGAAATTTATGAAAAGTATAAAATTCCAATTGGACTAATTAATAGTGCTTTGGGTGGTTCGCCAGCAGAATCATGGATTAACGAAGAAGGAGTTAAAAAGTTTCCAGATTATTATCAGGAATATTTAAAATTTAAAGACGGAAAACTCGAAAAACAAATCGATGAAAATGATCGAAAAGTAAGTTCAGATTGGTACAAAATGCTGAATCAAACAGATTTGGGTTTAAAAAATAAATGGAGAAATTCTACTAATATTTCCGATTGGAAGACAATGAATATTCCGGGTTACTGGGCCGATAGTGAACTCGGAAATACAAACGGTTCGGTTTGGTTTAAAAAAGAATTTACACTGGAAAAGATTAAAGAAAATCAGGCAAAAATCATTTTAGGAAGAATTGTCGATGCCGATTCAGTTTTTGTAAATGGAAATTTTGTGGGAACTACTTCGTATCAATATCCGCCAAGAATTTATTCTTTCAACAGTGCTATTTTAAAAGAAGGAAAAAACGAAATTACGGTTCGTGTAATCAATAATTCTGGAAGAGGCGGTTTTGTAACTGACAAACCTTATGAACTAATTATCGATAATAAAACAATCGATTTAAAAGGAAGCTGGAAATACAAATTAGGTTCAAAAATGCAACCACTTCCTGGACAAACATTTGTGCGCTGGAAACCAGTCGGACTTTATAATGCCATGATTGCGCCTTTAAAAAAATATTCATTAAAAGGAGTTTTGTGGTATCAAGGCGAATCAAATACCAAAAAGCCATCCGAATATTTTGATTTAATGAAAACCTTAATTGAAACATGGCGTACTCAGTTAAATCAGGAAAAATTGCCATTTCTTGTGGTTCAATTAACCAATTATATGGATCCGAAATTGGAACCTGTAGAAAGCAGTTGGGCTGCTTTGAGACAGCAGCAATCCAATCTGCTAAAAATTGACAATACAGGATTGGCAGTTACCATAGATTTAGGAGAATGGAATGATATTCATCCTTTAAACAAATATGATGTAGGAAGAAGATTGGCATTACAGGCAAGAAAATTAGTTTACGGAGAAAAGAAATTAATTGCTTCAGGCCCTTTGTTTAAATCAATGCAAAGAAAAGAAAATCAGCTTGTTTTGAGTTTTGATAACATTGGTTCGGGTTTAATAAGTAAAAGTGGTAATACGTTAAATGGTTTTGCGATTGCAGGACAGGACGGAAAATTTGTTTGGGCAAAAGCAACCATTGAGGGCGATAAAATTATAATTTGGAATAATGAAATTAGAAATCCGATAAAGGTTCGTTACGCTTGGGCAGATAATCCAGATACGGCTAATTTATATAACAAAGAAAATTTGCCTGCTTCGCCTTTTGAGGCACAGTTGAACTAAAAATTTAACACATAGAAACATAGCTTTTCTTTGAGTACAAAGGCGTTAAGCTTGTTTAAATGCACATAGTTTTATGTTTTAGAAACGAGTTTCGTTATATGTTTTTTATAAATCTATGATTCTATGTATTGAAAATTAAACGGATAGTAGCTTTGTCAAAGTTTCGAACTTTGACAAAGCTTTTAAAAGAAAAAATTATTTCAAATTATCCATAAGTGTTTTCAAAAATGCAATAACCGCTTTTTTTTCATAAACTTCTTTTAGAGAAATAAGCATTGCAGTACGAGTCATATTTTCTCCTTTTATTGGAATGGCGTGTAAATCTTTTTCGTTTTCAATTGTTGTTTTGGTTAGGATTGTATGCCATTTTCCTGTTTTAATTAATTCTAATAAAGTTGGAATATCATTGATTTCAATAGTAACTTTCGGATTGAGACGGTCTTTCTTAAAAGCCTTATTGATAAATTGGGTTGTACTGAAACCATTCGATGGAAGTGCAAGTGGTAAAGAACTAACTTCGCTCAGCGAAATACTTTTTTTATTTTTTAAAGAAGTTTCGGCTGAGGTCACCAAAGCCATTGGAGACGTAAACAATTCTCTATATTTGAAATGGGCTTCAGAAGCAATTTCTTCAAAAGTTAGAATGACATCTAGTTCAAAATGATTTAGTTTTTGAATTAATTCCTGCGAAGTTCCAAAGACAATCTCAAATTGAATTTTTGGAAATTCAGAACTAAAAACGATTAAAGCTTTTGTCACCACATGGCGCAATGCATAAGTAACACCAATAGCCACTTTTCCAGTTTCGAGATTGTTCAGGTCTTTTAAAAGTTCAAATCCATCTGTCGCTTTATTGACTGATTGTTGGGCGTACACTGAAAATAAATCTCCCGCTTCTGTGAGCGTAATCCGTTTTCCAATTCTATTAAAAAGAGGAACCTGAAGTTCGTCTTCCAATTGTTTAATTTGTTGCGATAAAGTGCTTTGGCTAATAAAAAGTGCTGTTGCAGCTTCGGTAAAATTGAGTAATTCTTTTGCCTTTAGAAAATATTTTAGCTGTCTGAGTTCCATTTCTAAATCGGTTTTATCGATTGATTTTATCGAAAAATAAGGTTTTACAAATATAGAAATTCTTAAGAACTTTGCTGTGTTGTAAAATTAGAAGCAAAACAAAATGGAAATTATAGCTTTACAAGAAGGAAATTATATTGTCAATTCAAAAAAAGAATTTCAGCTTTTAGAAGAGAATACAACCGAATTAGGTTTAAAAATGGCCATTCAGCCTTTTGTCGTTATTACAGATAATGATGTTATTTTAATAGATTTCGGTTTAGGATTTGTCAATAACGGAGTTCCGTTTATTTACGAAATGCTTAGAAAAAACAATATCGAACCACAGCAGATTACCAAAATTCTGGTTTCGCATCTTCATAAAGATCATATTGAAGGAATCGGTTATTTTGAAAATGGTCAATTCGTTCAAAATTTCCCAAATACGAAGATTTACATTCAAGAACGAGAAATAGATTTCGCTTTAGAACAATTACAAAATCCGTCGTATGTTCCTGAAATATTAAATCAGCTGAAAAAATTACCAAATGTTGAATTATTAAATGAAGACAGCGGTCATATAACCGACGAAATTTACTTTGAAGTTACAGCGGGACATACCAAGTTTCAACAAGTATTTTGGATTAAGGCCGATAACGAAATTGTTTTTTATGGAGCAGATGATTTGCCTCAAAAAAGATATTTAAAAATTCCTGTTGCCTATAAAACAGATTTCGACGGAAAGCGTGCAATGGAATCTCGTAAAAAATGGGAGCAGCAGGCAAAAGATGAAAATTGGAAAGTACTTTTGTACCATGATATGAAGACGCCAGTTTTAGATTTTGCAGAGGAAAGAATTAAAATGGAAGAAGCAAGTTGATATAAAAGAAACAAGAAAAAAGACTCTGTAGAAGCAAGAGGCAAGATTACTATTGTGTTTGAAAAATAGAGGAAAGTTATCGGACTTGTTAATACTTTAAAACAATAAAAGGAAAATTCAGATTAAATTATTTAGTCTGAATTTTTTTTTAGCCGAAAATAATAGAAACAAAACACTTTTCACTTTTTCTTCCAATGAAGAGCGGAGTAGAGAAAAAGCTTTTGTGATTTGAGCCTCAACAGTTTTTATAGAAACATCCAAATGTTCTGCAATTTCAATATTGGTCAAACCTTCTTTTTTACTCAAAACAAAAACTTCCTTGCATTTTGGAGGTAGATTCTGAATTTCTTTATTCACAGCATTTAAAACTCTCTGAAAAGCTTCTGAATCTTCTTCTTGAACAATTCCGTTTAAAGCATCATAATAGGATTTTTCTAAGGAAAATAAGGACTGATTTTTTCTGTACAAATCAATAAACTCATTATAAGTTAATTTGTATAGAAAACTTTTTAAAGAATGATCAGATTTCAATCTCGTACGCTGTTCCCATACTTTGATAAAAACATTTTGCACAATATCTTCTGCACTGTAAATATTCTTAACCAGACTGTTAGCGTAAACACAAAGTTTATGATGATAGGTGTCAATTAAATAGGTATAAGCCATTTCATCTC
>NZ_DASWYK010000134.1:0-19798 GCF_036405015.1 Flavobacterium sp.
TAGGTAAACTTCTGTAAGCTCTTAATAATAAGAAACCTCCGTCTTTAGTATTACCTTCTTTGATTAATTTTTTAGCTTCAGCTAAGAAACCATTCGCTAACTGACGTTGTTGCGCAACTAAGTTTTCGATTTTTGGTTTCAATTCGTTGAATTCGTGACGATCTCCCTGAGGAACTGGTCCTGAAATGATAAGCGGTGTTCTAGCATCATCAATTAATACAGAATCCACCTCGTCGACAATAGCGAAATTGTGTTTTCTCTGAACTAAATCGCTAGGAGAGTGCGCCATGTTATCTCTTAAGTAATCGAAACCAAACTCATTGTTCGTTCCGTAAGTGATATCAGCATCATAAGCTTTCTTTCTTTGTTCTGTACTTGGTTGGTGATTATCGATACAATCTACAGATAAACCGTGGAATTCGAATAAAGGAGCTTTCCAAGTACTATCACGTTTTGCTAAGTAGTCATTCACTGTTACTAAGTGAACTCCGTTTCCTGTCAAAGCGTTTAAGTAAAGTGGAAGAGTAGCAACCAAAGTTTTACCTTCTCCCGTTTGCATTTCGGCAACTTTACCTTCGTGCAATACCATACCACCAATTAACTGAACATCGTAGTGAATCATGTCCCAAGTGATATCTTTTCCTGCAGCATTCCATTTGTTTGCCCAGATAGATTTCTCACCATCAATTGTAATATAAGGTTTTGTAGCAGAAAATTCACGGTCTTTTGGAGTTGCCGTAACTTCAATATGTGAGTTTTCTTTAAAACGACGAGCCGTTTCTTTTACTACAGAAAACGCTTCTGGAAGAATTTCTAATAAAGTTTTTTCAGAGATTTCGTAAGCTTCTTTTTCAAGAGCATCAATAGCGTCATAAAGATCTTCTCTTTTGTCGATGTCTTCGATGTTTTCTACTTCCGCTTTAAGCGAAGCAATTTTAGCATCTTTATCAGCTCTAGCTTCTTTAATTCTATCTTTAAAATAAACGGTTCTACCTCTTAATTCGTCGTTAGAAAGACTCATTAAAGGAGCTTCGAATGTTTTAATTTTATTTAAGTAAGGTTGTAAAGCTTTGACATCTTTCTGTGATTTATCACCTACAAAGACTTTAATAATACTGTTTATGAAACTCATGATTTATTGTATTTCTTTATTATTTAATATGTATTTGAACCAAAAAAAAAGTCTCCTTAACGAGAGACTTTTTCTTTGGTTTATTTTTTAATATTCATCCTCATTCCAAAGATAATCTTCGTCTGTTGGATAATCAGGCCAAATTTCTTCCATTGATTCATATATCTCGCCTTCATCCTCGATTGACTGAAGGTTTTCTACTACTTCTAATGGAGCACCAGCTCTAATAGCGTAGTCAATAAGTTCGTCTTTGTTAGCAGGCCATGGCGCATCACTTAAATAAGATGCTAATTCTAATGTCCAATACATCTGTTATCTGTTTAGTTTGTGCAAAAATAAATTTTTTACTGAAAAAGACAAGTAAATTTTGATTTATTTTAATAAAATTTAAGAACGTCTCTGTTAGTACCCAGTTTTCAGTGACAGTTTTCAGTATTAAAACTTAAATTTACTGCTAATTACTGCGTTTTTTAAGTATTCAGTTTTTGCGCTTTGATCAGTCTGAAAACTGAAAACTGCGACTGTTTACTTTCTCGGAATCCATTTCACTTCCTCCGCTTTTAGGTCAAACGACAACTTCCGTGCCAAGACAAAAAGGTAGTCAGAAAGTCGGTTTAAGTACATAATTGCGATTTCAGGAACGTGTTCATTGTGACTTAAATGTACCGCTAAACGCTCTGCACGACGGCAAATACAACGTGCAATATGACAATGTGACACGGTAGGATGACCGCCTGGCAAAACAAAATGAGTCATCTGCGGAAGGCTTTCTTCCATTTTATCTATTTCGTTTTCGAGCAATTCAATATCCGAATCGATTATTCCGAGATTTTCTAAGCGAAGTTTTCCGTTTTTCAAAACTTCTTTTTCTTGTGGAGTTGCCAAAATGGCACCAACAGTAAAAAGTCGATCCTGAATTTCAATTAAAATGGTTTTATAATGCGAATCGATTTCCTGATCACGAATTAGTCCGATGTAAGAATTTAGTTCATCAACAGTTCCGTAACTGTCAATTCTAATATGATCTTTAGGTACACGTGTTCCTCCAAAAAGAGCCGTTGTGCCTTTGTCGCCGGTTTTGGTATATACTTTCATTTTTTAAGATGCTAAGGTTCTGAGATGCTGAGGTTCTAAGTTTTTCTTTTCGTTACGATTAAACGATTAACCAAATAAACGGTTAAACTTCTTTACGATTATCACTTTCAATTAATCCGTCTCTTAAACGAATAACGCGGTGCGCGTAGGCAGCAATATCTTCTTCGTGAGTTACTAGAATTACAGTATTTCCTTGTGCGTGAATATCACCAAAAAGCTTCATGATTTCTACAGAGGTTTTACTGTCTAGATTTCCGGTTGGTTCATCGGCAAGAATGATGGAAGGTTTGTTGACCAAAGCTCTTGCAACGGCAACACGCTGACGTTGTCCCCCAGAAAGCTGATTTGGCTGGTGATCCATTCTGTCGGCAAGGTTTACTTGTTTTAGAACTTCTGTCGCTCGTGCAATTCTATCCGATTTTCCGTAACCTGCATAAATCATTGGCAGCGCAACATTATCAAGTGCTGTGGTTCTTGGTAATAAATTAAAAGTCTGAAAAACAAAACCAATTTCTTTGTTTCTAATTTCGGCCAATTCATCATCTCTCATTTGGCTGACATCTTTTCCGTTTAAAACATATTGTCCAGAAGTTGGAGTGTCTAAACATCCTAATAAATTCATTAAGGTAGACTTTCCAGATCCCGAAGGTCCCATTAAAGCAACATATTCACCTTTTTTTATTTCCAGATTTATTCCTTTTAAAACATATACAATTTCGTTTCCTAAAACAAAATTACGTTTGATATCAGTTATTTTAATTAATGGTTCAGCCATTTTGGTTTATAATTTGGATTTAAAAGTACAAAACACTTTTCAATAAAACGATTAGTAGTTGAGAAATGACTTTTGTTACAAATTACCTTTACTATGTAATTTGAATCAAAATAATAAATAAACCTATTTTGAAATTGTTATATTGTTTTAGTGAAATATTGTATAATTATCATGATTCTATGTTTTTTATAGTTTTAATATATTTTTATTCTTAAAAATATGGTAATAATGTAATTTTAGCTGTTAAAGGTTGGGTAAATTTGTAATGTAATTAATTAAAACAATCAAGATTATGAAAAATATTAAAATAGCAACAGGAATTGCATTATTGGCATTAAGCTTTACATCATGTAAAGACGAAAAACAAGAAAAAGCACAGCGTACAATTGATTCATATGTAACCTACGTTGATTCGGTTAAAAATGTAAAAGCTGATGATTTGAAAGAAAATTGGAATGCTGTAGAATCAGAATACGATAGAAGAGCAGCAGAAGCTGATGCGGCTTTAGCAGATATTAAAGATAATGCAGCTCAAACAGAAAAAATAAATACGAGTAAAGCAAAATACGAGAGTTTCAAAAACGAAATGACCACCCTTTTAGCCCCTCCGGCTCCAAGTCCTAAACAACAATTAAGAAATGCCTTATTTGGTGAAGGAAAAATTGGAGACGATATGAGTTTTGCTTGGGTAAATGCTCAAAATATTCATAGTGTTTACCAACAGTTTGTTCATACAGTTGAAAATAATAAAGATAAATATTCTCGTGAAGACTGGGATGAAATTAAAGTATTGTACGAAGCGCTAGACAGCAGAAAAAATACTGTTGAAAAAGAAGGTTTAACAGCTTCTGATAATAGAAAAATTGCTGGTTTGAAAATTAAATTTGCACCTATGTATACTGTAAACAGAATGGGAGCAAAAGCCGAAGAAAACAAAGAAGCTAAAAAATAAACTTTAAAGTTTTGAATTAGATAAAAAAAAGACAATCAGAAATGATTGTCTTTTTTTTATGTTCTAATTATAAAATGTTCTTTCGGCTGTTCTCTTCTGAAGAATACAAATCCCCATTGAAAAGTGTCAATTGTTACTTTTACTTTAGGATGGTTTTTAATAATTTCCCACGCTTCTTCCATTTCTTCTGACCAGTGAATATCATCAAAAATCCAGACAGAATCGTTATCAATCGTTGGCAGTAAAAGATCAAAATAAGCAAGAGTTGCTCTTTTAGAATGATTACCATCAAAATAAATTAGATTGTAATTTGAAGCTTGCAGGTTTTCAGAAATTAAAAAAGATTCAAATTCAGAAATTACATTTTCAACATTTTTACAATCAAATTCATTTAATTGATTTTTTGCAATACCAGCTGTATTAGGGCAACCTTCAATTGTAATTACTTTTGCTTTTGGATTTCCCAAAGCCAAAGCTGAAGTTGCCAAACCTAAAGATGTTCCTATTTCAAGAATATTTTGAGGTTGAAAATAATTCGATACACGAAATAATAATTCTGCTCTTTTGGGTGAAATTCCCGCCGTTTGAGCAATTTTAGAAATCTGTCTTTTGTTTGATTTGAATACTTTTGAACCAGCACCAAAATCAGTTACTTCAATAAAGTTTTTATTTTTTAAAAGAGATTTTCTATAGTTTTTTAGAATTGCATATTCAGGTTTTGTTTTTTTATCGTAAAAACATTTTGTTAATAAACTAAAAACAAAAGGCGAGTGAACAGCGTGTTCGTTCTTAGAATCCCAAAGAAATTTTAGATAAGCTTTAATTTGAAATAGCATTCGTATTAATTATTTCGTCTTTTTTAAACGAATTAGTTTACCGTAATTAATTTAATTTCAAAAATTAAAACAGAACCAGCTGGAATGTTTTGAACCTTGTCACCTCCATAACCTAAATGTGCAGGGATATACAAAATTCCGCTTCCGCCTTCTTTAAAAAGAGGTAATGCTTCCTGCCATCCTGCAATTAACCTTTTTAATGGGAAAGTTACATTTGTTGTACTTTGGTCAAAAACAGTTCCATTGGTTAAAGAGCCTTTGTAAGTAACTGTTATATTTGATTCTAAAGTTGGTTTTTTCCCTGTTCCTTCTTCGGTAATAATATAATGTAAACCAGTACCTGTTTTAACTGCTGTTAAATTGTTTTTGGTCAGATATTCTGTGATTTCTTTTTCGTTTTCAGCACTATAATCTATCTGTTCAGGAATTCTTTGTAATCCTGAATCATTTGAACAAGAAATAAAAAATGTCAAGATCGAAAATGCTACTAATAATTTTTTCATGTGGTATTTGTTTTTTTTTGTAGTTCGTAAATATAAGAAAATTAGTTTTTAGTCGCGGTCTCAGTTTTCAGTTTGCTTATTAGTTGCATCCAAATTTGTTTGGATTGTTGATCATAAAATTAATTAGTTTTCCAATCTCTATACTTTTTAAGTTTAAATTTTCGAATTTTTCTTTAGTAATATAATTCATTCTTTGTTTTTTTTACAAGAATAGAAAAAAAATAAAGAAAAAGATTACTTTTTGAAGAATAAGTCACTAGTAAATATTTACGAATACTGTAAAACTGAGACCGAGACTGAAAACTCATAATTTACCCTTCAATTTTAGCGGAAAGCTCAAACCAACGTTCTTCTTTTGCGTCAATTTTGTTAATTATGTTTTGAAGTTCATTTGCTTTTTTCTCAATGTCAGTGTCGGCTACTTTTCCGTCAGAGAATAATTGTTCGATTTTCGTTTTTTCGATTTCTAAATCTTTAATTTCTCTTTCGATTTTTTGGTATTCTTTCTGTTCGTTAAAAGTCAAATTTCCTGTTGGATTATTTTGTTTCCAATCTTTCTTTTCGGCTTTGTTTTCTTCTTTTTGAGCAACATCAGCACTGTCTTCATAAGCTCTGAAATCTGAATAGTTTCCTGGGAAATTTTCGATTTCACCCTGTCCTCTGAAAACAAATAAATGATCCACAATCTTATCCATAAAATAACGATCGTGAGAAACTACCAATAAACAGCCTGGATAATCTAGAAGAAAGCTTTCTAAAACATTCAAAGTCACAATATCCAAGTCATTGGTTGGCTCATCCAGAATTAAAAAGTTTGGATTCTGAATTAAAACGGTACATAAATACAAACGTTTTAATTCGCCACCACTTAATTTTTCGACATAATCGTATTGTTTTTTAGCATCAAAAAGAAAACGTTCCAATAACTGCGAAGCCGAAATGATTTTTCCTTTTGCAAGCGGAATATATTCTCCATATTCCTTAATAATGTCAATTACACGTTGACCTGGTTTCGGATTAATTCCAGATTGGGTGTAATAACCAACTTTTATAGTGTCGCCTTTTACAACACGCCCACTATCTGGCGGAATTGTTCCTGTAAGAAGATTTAAGAAAGTCGATTTTCCCGTTCCATTTTTACCAATAATTCCGATTCTTTCTCCACGTTGAAAATCGAAACTAAAATTGTCTAAAATAACGCGATCTTTGAATTTCTTAGAAAGTTTATGAAGCTCAATAATTTTGCTTCCCATTCTTTCCATATTAATTTCAAGTTCAACTTTGTTTTCTTTACGTCGGCTTTGTGCTTTTTCTTTAATAATGTAAAAATCGTCCTGACGAGATTTAGATTTGGTTGTTCTCGCTTTTGGCTGACGACGCATCCATTCTAATTCTTTTACAAAAAGGTTTTTAGCTTTGTCAATACTCGCATTTTCAGATGTGATTCTTTCTTCTTTTTTCTGCAAATAGTAAGAGTAATTTCCTTTGTACTGGTATAATTTTCCGTTGTCTAATTCGATAATTTCATTACAAACGCGTTCCAAAAAGAAACGGTCGTGCGTTACCATAAATAAGGTAATGTTTTCTTTAGCGAAATAACTTTCCAGCCATTCGATCATTTCCAAGTCTAAGTGATTGGTTGGCTCATCCAAAATCAATAAATCAGGACGATTGATTAGAATTATGGCTAACGAAAGACGTTTTTTCTGTCCCCCAGAAAGATTTTTTACTTTAAGTTTAAAATCTTCCAGTTTTAATTTGAATAAAATCTGTTTGTATTGCGTTTCAAAATCCCAAGCATTGTGCTGATCCATTGCATCAAAAGCTTTTTGGTAAGCTTCTTCGTCTGAAGGGTTTTCTAATGCTTTTTCGTAAGCTTCAATCACTTTAAGGGTTTCGTTGTCTGAAGCGAAAATACTTTCTTCAATAGTAAGTTCATCTTGAAGATTATTATCCTGAGATAAAAATGCCATTCTGATGCCTTTTCTTAAAACAACTTGTCCGGTATCTGGTTCGTCCAAACCGTTAATAATACTCATAATGGTTGTTTTTCCGGAACCATTTTTAGCAATAAAAGCGATTTTTTGATCTTTGTTAATTCCAAAAGAAATGTTGTCAAAAAGGACTCTTTCTCCAAATGACTTTGATATATTTTCTACAGATAAATAATTCACAAGAATAAAATTTTTTGCAAAAGTAAACTATTATCTTACGATTTGCCAATTATTTATGGAGATACAAACCGAGAACAGAACTCAAATCGAAATAATGAATTTGCTGTTGTACATTTATCACAGGTTTGCGAACCAGAGATTCATTGGTCAAAAAATAATGAATACCGTCTTTTGTAGCAATTCCTTCAATTTGATGAAATGGAAGTTTTAAGTTTATTCGCCTTTTATTTCCTGATGTAAAATCTTGATTTTTGAAATCGTACAGCAAGTATAAAAATGGTTTTCCGAGTTTGGTGTAACCGCACAAAACAATAAGATTTTTATCTTCAAGGTAAGTTGCTCCTGTTACTAAACCTTTTGTGTCTAGGGTCGATTTGAATTTCGCAACATGATTTCCTGTTTGATTTGGCAACGAATAAATATTGGTTTTAGACGAATTCCATTGTTTGGTAAACAGATAAATACTGTCTTTAGAAATGATAAAAGCTTCACAGTCAAAGTCGGTTTTATTTGGTTTTGTGGCAGAAAAATCAGTTTGATCGGAATAGTTGAAAGCGATTTTTTCGATTCTTGGGTTTTCTTCCAAGAATGATTGTTTTTCTATTTTAAGAATTTGAAGATCTTTTCTGTTTCCAGAATAATTGTTTCCAAAATCACCAATATATAGTTGTAGGTCGTCTTGTGCAATTTCTTCCCAATCGTGATTAACAACATCATTAAGAATAATTTTTCTTTTGATTTTTCCTAAAGAATCTATTCCATAAATAGTTTTATCATGATCGTCGTTGTGTGTCCATAATAGGTTTTTGAAAGTGATTAATCCTGAAGTCTCATGTAATGAATCACTTAGGTGTGTAGAATTTTCAGGTTTTAATTTTAAAGTTTTATAATTACAGCTTCCGTCGTTTTGTAAAGCTTTCGGATTGTAATTTTCGGCCTGAGGGTCTGTGCATCCTGAAATTTGTGAATAACCGACTGTTGTGATTGCAAGGAAGAAGAAAACAATTTTTATCATAATTGCAATGTTATTTTTGTACAAGTTAAATGTAAAGTTTTAAATAATACAATAAAATAACTAGTAATAAATACAATTTAAATGTTACTTTGCATCCCGATGCATTTTATTCTTTAAGAATAGGATTACCCCAGTATGAAAATTTTACAAGAGTTATCTCATTACCGAATTTCGCGTTACTTCAAACTTTTGTTTGTTGTAGTTGATATCGTATTGCTAAACTTGTCAACAGTACTTTCCGCGTTTTCAAGATTTGGAAGTTTAGATAAATTGCTGTCTAAAGAAGAACGTACAATTTCTCTTCTGGCTATTTTAATTTGGGTTGCATTATTGCTTCAAAATGATTCTAATAGAAGTATTCGCGTTGAACCGATAGAGAATATTTTATGGAGAACTATAAAGAAGATTGTAATTCATGCAGCAGTGGTTTCCATATTTGTTGTTTATCTAAAGTATGATGATATTTCAAGACTTCGAATGGTTTATTTTTATCTTATATTTTTCGGAATTTTAATGATTTCAAGAGTTTTGTCAATGAAACTTTTAAAATACATTCGAACACAAGGATATAATTTTAAAACTTTTATAATTGTTGGAGCAAATGAAACTGGAGAAAGAATTAGAAAAGTGCTGGCAAAAGACCTTACTTATGGTTATCGTTTTCTAGGTTTTTTTGATAAGGTCGAAAATGTAACGGTAGATCCGGCTTTAATTGGCGGACAGTTTGAGAATATCGAAAAGTTTGTAATCGAAAAACAAATCGATGAAATGTATGTTGCATTACATATTGAAAATATCGAAATGATTAACGAACTGATTCGAATCTGCGAGCAAAATATGGTTCGTATTAAGTTTATTCCAGATTTCGAGCAATATACAAAAGCCAGTAAAGTAGAAGTTTCTTTTTATGAAAATATACCTGTTTTAATGTTTCGTACAGAACCTCTTGAGTATGCTTCAAACAGAGTCATAAAGAAGTTTTTCGATATTTTATTTTCTAGTATAGTAATTCTGTTCATCTTTCCATGGCTTTTTCCTATTATTATGATTGTTATAAAATTGGAATCTCCTGGGCCTGTTTTTTTTAAGCAGGAAAGATCGGGAAGAGATAATGAAACGTTTATGTGTTTGAAATTCAGAAGTATGTACGTAAATGGATTAGCACACAATAAACAAGCCGAAAAAGGAGACAGTCGTATTACAAAATTTGGTGCTTTTATTCGTAAAACCAGTATAGACGAATTACCGCAGTTTTTTAATGTTTTTATGGGAGACATGTCGGTAGTTGGTCCAAGGCCTCACATGGTTAATCTTGCTAAAGAATATAGTGATTTGATTAATAATTATTTAGTTCGTCAATACGCTAAGCCAGGAATTACTGGTTGGGCGCAAGTTAATGGCTTTAGAGGCGAAACAAAAGTTCTCAGCGATATGGAAAATCGTGTTGAATATGATATTTGGTATATCGAAAACTGGAGTTTTCTTCTGGATATTAGAATAATTGTAAAAACAATAATCAATGTTTTTAAAGGAGAAGAAAATGCTTATTAGTTTTTAGAATTTAAAAAACTGATTATTAGAAATAACTTCCTTCAGCTCTTCAATATTTCCGATTTTTATTTTTTCGTTAAATGAAGCAACATGTTTTCTGTGATGTATATCGGTTCCGCAGAAATCGTACATTCCTTTTTTTAGAAGTTCATCGGCTATTTTGGCAATTTTCGAACCATAATATTCTACAGTCGACAATAGGTTGAGTTGAAAAAGACAACCTGCATTTTTTAGTTTTTCGTATTCACTAAAATGATCATGATAAAAAACATAACGCTCCGGATGTGCCAAAACCGGGATGTAGCCAGCCACTTGTATCTCAAAAATGGTTTTGTATAAGTTTATTGGAGCACTTAAATACGAGATCTCAACCAGAACATAATTATCTTTTAGAGTAAGTAGTGTTTCTTCTTTAAAATGATTCTCAAACCAATAATCTATAAAATATTCTGCCGATGTTTTAAAAGGAATCTGGATATTATTTTGAATCAACTCTTTTTTAGTTTCGTCGAGTTTTGATTGTATTATTTCTGGCGAATTATTCCAAACAAAATGACTGATGTGTGGTGTTGTGATAATTTGAGCGATTCCTAATTCCTGAAAAGAACGTGTAAGTTCTACAGATTTTTCCAGATTTTTAGCACCATCATCAATACCTGGCAGAATATGAGAATGTATATCTACAAAATCACCATTAAGCAGTTCTTTTAAAACAGGTTTTGACTTGAAAAATGTAAGCATGGGACAAAAGTGTGTAACTCAAATTAATAGAATGCAAAATTACAGTAGAATTTCTAATAAGGCATTTTAGAATTATGTTATATTTGATTTTTAGTAAAAAAGTAAAAAATTATGAAAATAAAAGAGAATTTATTCAATCAAAGAATTATTTCTATCGATGCTTTGCGTGGAATTACCATTTTTGTAATGATTTTTGTAAATGAATTGGCAAGTATTCAACATGTCCCACAATGGATGAGACACATGCCTGCAGATGCAGATGCAATGACTTTTGTTGATTTGGTTTTTCCTGCTTTTTTATTTATTGTCGGAATGTCTGTTCCATTTGCTTTTAATGCCAGATTGATAAAAGGCGACAGTACAAAAACAATTTGGACTCATACTTTAAAAAGAGCTCTGGCGCTTATAATTATTGGTGTTTTCATGGTAAATGCCGAATATGGTTACGATGCGGCCAAAATGATAATTTCTCCAGTGCTTTGGGCGCTTTTGGCTTATATAATGCCAATTCCAATTTGGAATAAATATCCTAAAGATTTTCCGGTTTGGCTAAAAAATGTATTTCAATATGGAGCTATAACGGTATTGGTTATACTTTACTTTTTATATATTCAGGATACTGGTGAAAGAGGAATGACTCCAAAATGGTGGGGAATTCTGGGTTTAATTGGTTGGGCTTATCTTTTTACAGTGATTTATTATTGGCTGGTTTCTGGAAAATTATGGGCTATGATCGGATTTTTAGTTTTTTGTATCGTGATGAATTCTCTCAATTTAACCGAAAATTCTTTTGTTCAAAATACTTCTTGGCTCAGTTTTGTTGCAGGCCATCTTACTCATGCCGCATTAGTTTCTGCAGGAATTATAATTTCCTTATTGTTCTTTGATCGAAAAATAGAGAATAAAATTAATTGGGCAGTAATCGGTTTCATCGTTTTCTTTTTTACTGTTGGTTTTTTTCTAAGACCGTTTTTCGGAATCTCCAAAATACAAGGAACTCCTTCGTGGACTATGCTATCGGCGGGAATTTGTACCATTCTGTTTTATTTTTTGTATTGGTTGATGGAAGTTAAAAAACAAACCAAATGGAGCGAATTCTTCATGCCAGCTGCCGCAAATCCTTTACTGATTTATATTTTGCCTGGCATTATTTATTATTTCTGTAAACTTATAAACGTTCATATTATTCCAGGGTATTTTAGAGTTGGAGTGCCAGGAATTATTTGGTCTTTGGTATTTTCGACTATTATGCTCTTTGTAATGAAAATCCTAAATCGATATAAAATTCAACTGCATCTTTAAATTTTTAGTTTTCAGTCTCAGTTTTCAGTTACAATATTTAAACTGCGACTGAAAACTGCGACTGAAAACTGCGACTGCGACTGAATACTGACACTGAAAACTTTTTAAAAATCTTACAGAATAAAATTCTAAATTTGTGAGTGATGGTTTTTAAAGTATTGCAAGTGAGTGTTTTAAAAGTTGTTTGTTTTCTCTTGTTTTTTTTAATAGGGTCGTTTTGTTATGCTCAAAACGACAGCTTGACTATGGGAAATAGGGATATTTTAGATGTTATTCACAAGATTTTCGATAAAAACGATTCCATTAAAAAAGACCATCAAAAAAAAGTCTCATTCTCCTTGCTGCCTGTTCCTGTAGATGTTAATTCCAGTACAGGTTTAGTGGTTTCTTTTCTAACCACTTTTTATTTGGGCGAAGATCATCAAAAAACAAGAATGTCGCAGGTGACTTTTTCGCCTTATTTCAGTTTTACCAAGCAATACGTTTTTCCTGTTCAGTCTTATATTTATACGAGCGAAAATAAATGGAACTTTACAGGAGATTATCGCTATATGATTTATCCTCAATTTACATATGGCTTGGGTGAACACGATTCTAAAGATAAAATGTCAACATTAGATTATCAGCAATGGCGGTTTTATCAGTTCATTACGAGGCAGATTGTGGGAAATTATCGTTTTGGAGTTGGTTTTCTTTTAGACAATTATAAAAATATTTCTGAAGAATCTTATATACAAGAAGAAACCGATTATTATCAATACATGAATGGCGATTTTTCAAACGAAACTTCTTTCGGATTTGCACTTCAAGGACTTTATGATTCTCGTGAAAATATCATAAATCCACAACAAGGGTTATACATTGAAGCCGATTTGAGAATTAATACCAGTGGAGTAGAAGGTGACAAATGGCAGTCTTTATATATCGATGCTCGTAAATACCATTCTTTTAGTAAAACCAAACATCGGGTTTGGGCTTCTAGAGCTTTTTATTGGTCAACTTTTGGAGGAAAACCACATTATTTAGATTTGCCAAGTATTGGTTGGGATCGCGAAGGAAAAACGGGACGAGGTTTTACTAAAAACAGATATAGAAGTAATGCTCTTATTTATTTTGAAACCGAATATCGAACAGATATTAGTCGAAATGGTTTTTTTGGTGCTGTATTTTTTACCAATATTTCTTCGGTTTCCAAGTTGGAAACTTATGACTTTAAAAAATGGAATCCAGCCGTTGGAACAGGAATTCGTATCAAATGGAACAAACGAAACGGAAGTAATTTGGCTTTAGATTACGGAATTAGTAAAAACGATTGGTCGCTTCGTTTGGGGTTATCGGAAAATTTCTAACTTTCGGGCAAAATCTACAAGATCAATTTTACATGCAATTATCGGTTATTATTCTAAATTATAATGTACGTTACTTTCTCGAGCAATGCGTTTTAAGTGTTCAGGAAGCAATCGCAACAATCGATGCCGAAATTATTGTAATTGATAATAATTCTTCAGATGAAAGTGTTTCGATGATGAAACAAAAATTTCCTGATGTAAAACTAATTGAAAACAAAGAGAATTTTGGTTTTCCAAAGGGAAATAACATTGGTGTTCATCAAGCGAAAGGAAAGTACATCTGTATTTTAAATCCCGATACCGTTGTTGCCGAAGATACTTTTACAAAGATTCTGGCTTTCGCCGAAAGGCAAAATAATCTCGGAATTATTGGCTGTAAACTGATAGATGGTACTGGAGAATTTTTGCCGGAAAGCAAACGCGGAATTCCAACACCTTGGGTTGCCTTCACCAAAATTTTCGGATTGTATAAAATCTTTCCTCAAACCAAACTTTTTAACGAATATTATGCACAACATTTAAACGAAAATGAAACAGGAAAAGTGGCTATTTTGGTCGGTGCTTTTATGTTTTTAGAAAAAGAATTATACGAAGATTTAAAAGGTTTTGATGAAGATTGTTTTATGTATGCAGACGATATTGATTTGTCTTATCGTGCCTTACAAAAACAAAAGTCAAATTTTTACTTTCATGAAACCACCGTTTTGCATTATAAAGGAGAAAGTACAGTGAAAGATGAAAAATATATGAAACGATTTCAGGAGGCGATGAATTTCTTCTATCAAAAGCATTTTAAGAAATCATTGTTTTTCACTTTTTTCATTCAAATGGGAACCTGGTTTTTTTCTTTTGTAAAAATGTTTCAGGGAAAAGTTAAAATTAAACCCAGTCCAGAATCTTATGTTTTTTATTCTTTAAATGAAGATTTGTCTGAAAAATTAGCCTTAACTTTAAAAAATAAAGTCAGCTTTTTAGAAATCCCCGAGGAAAAAATGGTAAATTCGTGCCTTATTTTTAAGGGAAAAAAGATGGAGATAATTTTGGATAATCAGTACGTTTCATTCAAAAAATGTATCAAAATCATAGAAACTCTTAAAGATAAGAGTATTACTTTTAAAATTTTACCCAAAAAAGCCAATTTTATTATTGGAAGCAATTCTCGAAATGACAGAGGGCAAATCGTGAAAATTGAGTAAAAAATTATATTAAATGTAATTTATATTTAAAATATTCAGTAATTTCGCAATCTGAAAATCAAAAACATCTTTTAGATTAACAATATGGCAAGATTTGAATTAAAGCTTCCGAAAATGGGAGAAAGTGTCGCTGAAGCAACCATCACCAATTGGTTGAAAGAAGTTGGAGACAAAATTGAAGCTGATGAAGCTGTACTCGAAATCGCAACAGATAAAGTTGATAGCGAAGTGCCTAGTGAAGTATCAGGGATTTTAGTTGAGCAATTGTTTGGTAAAGATGATTTAGTACAAGTAGGACAAACTATCGCAATTATTGAAACCGAAGAAGGCGATGCGTCAGTAGTAGCAGATAAAGTTGAAGAAGTTGATGCTCCTGCAGAAGCTGTAGAAATCGAGAAAACAATCGAAGCGGTTAAAGAAACAGTAGCCACTTCTCAGGATTTCTCAGGATCTGATAAATTCTTTTCTCCTTTAGTAAAAAATATTGCAAAAGAAGAAGGTATTTCTTTAAATGAACTTGAAAATATTGCAGGTTCTGGAAAAGACGGACGCGTAACAAAAGAAGATGTTCTAAAATATGTAGAAGATCGTAAATCAGGTTCTGTTCAGGCACCTCAAATAGTTGAAGTAGCTTCGAACGTGGTTACTGAAACACCAAAAGTAGAAGCTCCAAAAGCTGTTGAGCCAGTTGCTCAAAAAAGCCAACAGGCAGTTCCAGTTTCTGTAAATGGTGCCGACGAAATTGTTGAAATGGACAGAATGCGTAAACTGATTTCGGGTTATATGACGGCTTCAGTTCAGACTTCTGCTCACGTACAATCTTTTATTGAAGTTGATGTAACTAATATTGTAAAATGGAGAGATAAAGTAAAAACAGCTTTCGAAAAAAGAGAAGGCGAGAAATTGACTTTTACTCCAATTATGATGGAAGCAGTTGCAAAAGCTTTAAAAGATTTCCCAGGAATGAATATTTCTGTTGACGGAGATTATATCATTAAAAAGAAAAATATCAATTTAGGAATGGCAGCAGCATTGCCAAACGGAAATCTAATTGTTCCTGTAATTAAAAATGCAGATCAGTTGAATTTGGTTGGAATGGCAAAAGCGGTTAACGATTTAGGAAACCGCGCAAAAGCTGGAAAACTAAAACCAGACGATACACAAGGTGGAACTTATACAGTAACAAACGTTGGTACTTTTGGAAGTGTCTTCGGAACGCCAATTATCAATCAGCCTCAAGTTGGAATTTTAGCGCTTGGTGCAATTCGTAAAGTACCTGCGGTTATTGAGACTCCAGAGGGTGATTTTATCGGAATTCGTCAGAAAATGTTCTTGTCTCACTCTTACGATCATAGAGTGGTTGATGGGGCGCTTGGAGGAAGTTTCGTAAAAAGAGTAGCAGAGTATTTAGAAGCTTTTGATGTAGATAGAGATTTCTAAAAAATCGATTATAAAAATAAATTCAAATCCGATAGGTTTACAACTTATCGGATTTTTTTGTTTTGTAGGAAAAGAATTAAATGATAACGTCCAGACTTATTAAGTAGTTATTTTTTAAAAGTTAAAATTGAGTAATGGAAAGCATTTTTCGACAAAAAAAATCAGAATAAAGGAGGATATTCGGCTTTAAAAATTACATTTGTAAACTTATAAAAATTAGAAATGGAATTAAAACTTAACAAACCAATTTGCTTTTTTGATCTCGAAACAACGGGAATTGATATCGGTAAAGATAGAATCGTAGAAATTTCAATATTTAAAGTTTTTCCTAACGGAAACAAAGAAAGTAAAACCTGGCTGGTTAATCCAACAATTCCAATTCCTCCACAGACAACTGCCGTTCACGGCATCACAGACGAAAAAGTGGCCAACGAACCAACTTTTGCAGAATTGGCTTCTCATATTCATAATATGATAAAAGACAGTGATCTTGGCGGATTTAATTCAGATCGTTTTGATATTCCACTTCTGGCAGAAGAATTGCTTCGTGCAGGAGTCGATTTTGATATGAAAAATAAGGTTTCTGTGGATGTTCAGACTATTTTTCATAAAATGGAAGAACGTACTTTAAGTGCTGCTTTGAAATTTTATTGTGGAAAAAGTCTAGACAACGCGCATTCTGCTGAAGCTGATACAATGGCGACTTACGAGATTTTAAAAGCGCAATTGGATCGTTATCCAGAGTTGGAAAATGATATGAAGTCTTTGTCTGAATTTACAACTCGTAAAAAAATCGCCGATTTTGCTGGAATGATCGCTTTTGATAAAGATGATGAAGAAATTTTTACATTTGGAAAACATAAAGGTGCTAAAGTGGAAAAAGTTTTAGAGTCGGAACCAGGGTATTTTAGCTGGATTCAAAATGCTGACTTTCCTTTGTATACCAAAAAAGTTTTGACAGCAATTAAATTAAGAAAATTAAATACAAAATAAGATGCTAAGTTGTTAAGGTTCTAAGATGCTGAGTTTTTTTGCTTTCTTAGAACCTTAGTGCCTTAGAATCTTAGAACCTATAAAAAAGAATGAAAATTATCTGTGTCGGCAGGAATTATGCCAATCATATAGAAGAATTGAAAAATGAGCGTCCAAGTGAGCCTGTTGTTTTTATGAAACCGGATTCTGCGGTTTTGTTGAAACAACATCCATTTGTAATTCCTGAATTTTCTGAAGATGTTCATCATGAAGTGGAGATTATCGTAAAGATTAATAAGGTTGGAAAATATATCGAACCTAAATTTGCTCATAAATATTATGACGAAATTAGTGTTGGAATCGATTTTACAGCAAGAGATTTGCAGAGTAAACTAAAAGAAAAAGGACTTCCGTGGGAAAAAGCCAAGGCATTTGACGGCTCGGCAGTTATTGGAGATTTTTTGCCAAAAACTGATTTTGTTTCTATGGAAAACCTTAATTTTGAATTAAGAAGTAATTCAGAAACCGTTCAAAAAGGAAATTCTAGTATGATGCTTTGGAAGATAGATGAATTGATTTCTCATGTGTCGCAGTTTTTTACATTAAAAATTGGAGATATTATTTTTACAGGAACGCCAGCGGGTGTTGCAGCTGTAAAACCCAATGATGTTTTAGAAGGCTTTTTAGAAGATAAAAAATTATTCAGAATACAAGTAAAATAATGGCTTTAAAATATAACCTTTCGAAAGTCTATGCGCTTTCAGATAACGATCCTGAATTTGTAAATCAGATTTTAACTTTATTTGTTACAGAAGTTCCAGAGGATTTAAAACAAATCAAAGAAGGAATTAAGAAAAAGGATCATAAATATGCTTATTCTTACGCTCACAAAATAAAACCAACATTAGATTTAATGGGATTAAACGTGGCTTTTGAAGAAATTCTTCAAGTTGAAGCTTGGACAAAAGCAGAAGGCAAGAAAAAAGATATTATCGAAACTTTTAAAAGTATTAAAATACAAGTAAAAGAAGCGATTAAAGAAATTAAAAAAGATTTTGATCTTTAATATATAAAGTTTGACTTATTCTCTTTTGTTTGAATTGGGAATAAGTCAAAATCATTTTTTAAGTTTTGTAAGCAGTTTATAGTTTGTAAAAGCTGTTAATACCTTCCTCTAAGACAAAATTTAAATTTTCTACGTATAAATTACAGGCTTACTTTTGGTAAGAAAAACAAATATTTTACAGATATGAAAGCAGCAATTATTACAATTGGAGATGAAATCTTAATTGGACAAATCGTTGATACAAATTCGGCTTTTATTGCTAAATCACTAGATAGAATTGGAGTTGAGGTGGCAGAAATGTTGTCAATCAGCGATGACAAAAAACATATTTTAGATACTTTTTCGCAATTACAAAACAAGGTAGATGTTGTTATTGTAACCGGTGGATTAGGTCCGACAAAAGATGATGTTACAAAGAAAACTTTCTGCGAATACTTTAATGATGAATTGGTTGTAGATCAAAAAGTTTTGGCACACGTAACAGAATTGATTGAAGGTTTTTATAAAAGACCAATTTCTCAATTGAATAAAGATCAGGCTCTTGTGCCGTCAACTTGTACTGTTTTGCATAATAAGGTGGGTACTGCGCCGGGAATGTGGATGAAGAAAGAAAATACCGTTTTTATTTCGCTTCCAGGAGTTCCTTATGAAATGAAATATTTGGTAGAAGAAGAAATAATTCCAAAAATCGTTCGCGAATACAAACGTCCTTATATTATCCATAAGACAATTTTGACTTATGGTCAAGGCGAAAGTTTGGTCGCAGAACGAATAGAACATTGGGAAAATAACCTTCCAGAATTTATAAAACTGGCTTATCTGCCAAATCCGGGTAGAGTTCGCTTGCGTATGACTGCCCGAGGAACAGATAGAGAGGAGTTGGAGAAGGCGATTGAAGAAAATGTTCAGTCTTTAGATGCGATAATTCATGATATAATTGTGGGTTATGAGGAAAACGAAACAATTGAAACGGTAATTGGTAAATTGCTTTCTAAAGAAAATAAAACAATCTCAACAGCAGAAAGTTGTACTGGAGGAAGAATTGCTTCGCTTTTGTCTGCTGTCCCAGGTTCGTCAAGTTATTTTAAAGGAAGCGTTGTTTCTTATGCAACTGAAGCAAAAGTGAATGTTTTGGGAATTTCTCAAGATTTAATTGATGAATTTTCTGTCGTAAGTGCTCAGGTCGCGTCTGTTATGGCTTTGAACGTTAAGGATTTGATGAAAACAGACTATGCGCTTGCTACAACAGGGAATGCAGGACCTTCAAAAGGCGATTCTGATGCTGAAATTGGTACTGTTTTTATCGCTTTGGCAACACCAAATGGAGTAATTGTAGAAGAATTTAACTTTGGACAACCGCGTGAAAAAGTGATAGATAGGGCATCAGTTAAGAGTTTGGAAATATTACAGAAAGAAATTTTAAAAATTGTGCAATAATTTTTTGCACCAATGGTTTATTTTTCTTTTCTTTGCACCCTGATTTTGAATAACGATAAAAGATAAGTATAATGTCAAGAGTTTGTGACCTTACAGGTAAAAGAGCGATGGTAGGAAATAACGTTTCTCACGCTATGAACAAAACTAAGAGAAAGTTTTCTGTAAACTTAGTTAAAAAGCGTTTTTATCTTCCAGAAGAAGATAGATGGATTACTCTTAGAGTAGCAGCATCTACGATAAAAACAATTAATAAAAATGGAAT
>NZ_DASWYK010000135.1:0-25157 GCF_036405015.1 Flavobacterium sp.
CAGTTTCAAAACTGTTGTTTTAATTAAAATTTCAATTTGATATTATCCACTTAAATATCAATAATTCTAACGAGCCATTTTGCTCAATTAAAAAACAAATGCTTATGAAAATAGGATTAATCGGATTCGGAAAAACTGGAAAATCAGTAGCTTCAATATTATTAGAAAATAAAAAATTCTGCTTAGAATGGGTTTTAAGACAAAGTACCGTTTTAGAACACAGATCCGTTCCTGAATTTTTTGGAGTGCAGTCAGACGAACCCGGCTTAATCTATTCAAGTTCCAAAACTTCTATTGAAGAATTACTGGAAAAGCATCCTGTAGATGTGATTATTGATTTTTCTTCGCATCAGGGAATTTATACTTATGGTGAAGTTGCGGCAAAGAAAAATGTCAAAATTATTTCGGCAATCTCGCATTACAAAGACAAAGAATTGGAGTTTTTGAAAAAGCTGGCTAAAAAAACAACCGTATTTTGGTCTCCTAATATCACATTGGGGGTTAATTTTTTATTATTTGCCGCTAAATTTTTGAAGAAAATAGCGCCTTCAGTTGACATTGAAGTAAACGAAGAACATTTTAAAGCCAAAGAAGGAACTTCTGGTACAGCACTAAAAATAGCCGAAGCCCTGGATGTAGAAAGTGAAAATATTAATGTTGTAAGAGCAGGAGGAATTGTTGGAAAACATGAAGTTATTTTTGGATTTCCGTTTCAAACTGTGCGTTTAATTCACGAATCGATTTCCAGAGAAGCATTTGGTAACGGAGTAATTTTTGTTGCTGAAAATATAAAAGAGAAAGAAAACGGATTATATAATTTTGAAGATATTTTAACGCCGTATTTTGCGGTTTAAGAGTTGTCTTTAAACAAAAAAAGTCGCTAAGTTTTATAAAATACTTAGCGACTTTTTTTGCTATTTCCCTATAATTTCTTTTCGATGTAAAGTTCCCCAGTCTTTTAGAGCCATAATAACATTAGTAAGCGATTTACTATGTTCAGTTCTAGAATATTCTACTGTTGGTGGAAAAGTATCATACACTTTTCTAATAACCAGTTTGTTGACCTCAAGATCTTTTAATTCTTTAGACAGCATTTTATCTGTAATGCCATTGATGTCTTTAGAAATTTCCTTGAATCGCTTTGGACGATCAGAAAGTGCGATTAAAATGGGAAGTTTCCATCTTCCACTCAAAATTTCCAATGCATCTCTAACAGGTAGAAGTGCTGCCATGCATTCTGTTGGTTTACAATCTTTTTCTGCTATTTCGCTTAAAATATCTGTGCTTGTTTCCATGTTTTTTGCTTTACTATCTTCGAGGATAGCGCTATCCTCAAGGATAGTACTATAAAAGAGATAGTAAATGTAGATAAGTTTGTATCGTAAAACAAATAATGATACAATTATGAGCCAAAAAATTCTAAAAATAATAACAAGTACTAATGGAGAAAATTCATTTAGTAATCAATTATCTAATGCGGTTGTAGCAAAATTGACAGTAGGACAACCTGATACAGAAGTACAGACACTTGACCTAACCAAAACACCTTTGCCGTATTTAACAAGTACTCATATTAGTGCTGTTTATACTCCTGCAGAAGCACATTCAGAGGAACAAAAGACAGCGCTTCAATATTCAGACGAAGCAATTCAGACTTTATTGGATTCTGATGTTATTGTAATTGGAGTTCCTTTGTACAATTTCGGAATTCCGGCAGTTTTAAAAGGTTGGATTGATCAGGTGGCCAGAGCAGGAAAAACTTTTAGTTACGCTGACGGATCTCCAAAAGGATTGGTAGCGAACAAAAAAGTATATTTAGCGATTGCATCTGGAGCAATATTTTCTGAAGGTCCATACAAAAGTTATGATTTTTCAGAATCGTATTTACGCACCGTCCTAGGTTTTTTAGGAATGACAGATGTAACGACATTTAGAGTTGAAGGAACTGCAATTCCAGATTTCGCAGCAAATGCATTACCAAAAGCATTATCTTCAGTCGAAGAATTTGTTTTTTAATAAAAATTGAAACAAAAAATTCCAGTTGTGATGACTGGAATTTTTGAATGTTTTAGTTTTTATATCTTTCTTCAATATGCTTTTTTTCATCAAAACGATTGGCAGCAATATCTTCTAAAATTTGAAGAAACGAAATATTCATTTTTACAATCATATTATCAGTGTCGTAAGCTATTGAGTAGACATTTAAATCTTCATCGACAGCCAGAGAATTTCCATCTTCAAGACCGTAAAAGGTGAAGAAAAGCTTTCCGTCAATTTCTTCATCAAATAGCTCATTATAATCTAATCTTTCTTGGATAGCTTCATCTAGACTATCGTAAAAAAGATCTATTTTACGAGATGGAAAATCGAAATTAGAAACATCAATGCTGTTGTTTCTAACCTTAGAAAAGTCAAATTCTTTGAAATCATAATTGGAATGATTGATTTTTAATGCCCAAATCAAATTGTCCCAAATCAGGATTTCAACTTCTTCAAATCTTTGATTTACTTTTGAAAATATTCGAAGTCCAGAAATTTTACTGTTTTTGCCTCTAATTTTATATTTGAAATAGTTTTCTCCTGGATAATAGATTTCGGTGTATTTGAAATCAGGATGTAAATCGAATTTTTTTAACCCTTCAAAATTGTTGGCCTTAGCCTGAATTTTCAAATCTGCTAAATGATCAGGCAAAGCATTCATTATACCATGAAAAAGCTTTTTCTGTCCTTCAATAATTAAACGAGATTTGTACTTTGGAAATAGAGACGATAGTGTTTTTTGAATGACGTTCATTATTTTTCGATTATCATAGTTACACCTTGTCCTCCAGCAGCACAGATCGAGATAAATCCTTTACCAGAGCCTTTTTCGTTTAGTAATTTTGCCATGACACCGATTATTCTTCCTCCGGTTGCGGCAAATGGGTGAGCAGCGGCCAGACTGCTTCCTTTTACGTTTAGTTTATTTCGGTCAATTGCGCCAAGTGCTTTCTTTAAACCTATTTCGGCGCTTAATTCGGGACTTTCCCAGATTTTTAAAGAGGCTAAAGTTTGTGCAGCAAAAGCTTCGTGAATTTCATAATAATCAAAATCCTGAAAATTTAATCCAGCTTTTTCTAGCATTCTAGAAGCGGCAAACAGTGGTGCCAATAAAAGATTTTGTTGTTTTTTGACATATTCAATTGCTGCAATTTCTGCAAATGTAATATAAGCCAGAATCGGAAGTCCTTGTTCTTTTGCCCATTCTTCGCTGGCTAAAAGAATACAAGATGCCCCATCTGTTAAAGGAGTAGAATTTCCTGCTGTCAAAGTTCCGTTTACTTTATCAAAAGCAGGTTTTAGTTTAGCTAATTTTTCTATTGTGCTGTCTCTCCTTAGATTATTATCTTTTTCTAATCCGTTAAAAGGAGTTATCATATCATCAAAAAATCCTTCATCATAAGCTTTTGCCATATTCAAATGACTTTTTAAAGCAAATTGATCTTGTTCTTCTCTTGAAATTTTATAATATTTTGCAGTGATTTCAGTATGTCCTCCCATTGAAAGTCCCGTTTGTGATTCTTCGTTTTTAGGAACCAGCGGACTCAAATCTTTTGGACGAAGTTTAAGAAATGTTTTAATTTTTCCACCTAAAGATTTTGCATTTCTGGCTTCTAGTAAAATTTTTCTAAGTTTTTCACTAACAGCAATCGGCATATCACTGATCGAATCTACGCCACCAGCAATTCCCGAATCAATTTGACCAAGTGCAATTTTATTAGCAATATAAATTGCACTTTCAATTCCTGTATCGCAGGCTTGTTGTAAATCACATGCTGGAGTTGCAGGATCCAGACTGGTTTGCATTACACATTCACGAATTAAGTTATTGTCGTAAGTATGTTTTATTACCGCACCACCAGCGACTTCACCTAATAATTTTCCTTTTAAGTCGTATTTATCAATAAGACCATTTAAGGTAGCAATCATCATTTCTTTGTTTCCAACATTTGAATAAGCCGTATTGGCTCTCGCAAAAGGAATTCTGTTGTAACCAACAATGGCTACTTTTCTTATCGTATCAGATTTCATATTAGTATTTATTAGGTGAATTTGTTTTTGGATTTCGAATATAAAGATAAAAATAGATTTTGGTATGAAGCTTAATGTAGATTAATATTTAGGAGGAAATAACTTAAAAAGAGTATAGTTTGGCTTTGTTTTGTTACGGATGTGCTATAAAATGTTATATTTATTTAGAATGGATAAAAATAATTTGGATAAGTTAAGATTTGAATATACTTTTGGGCAACAATTTAAAATCAAACCAAAATGAAAATAATTTTTAATAAAGGAATCTGCTTTTTTGCTTTTCTTTTGTGTTCTATGACCATGATGGGACAGGAATTTGGAAAAGTAGCGGGAAAAATTTCTTTAAGTGGTAATACTGCGGCTGAAAATATTTCTGTTACGCTAAAAGGAACAAAATATTCTGATGTTACAACTGTTTCTGGATATTATGAAATTACAAGAGTAAAACCAGGTAACTATACTATTGTTGTTCGAGCAGTAGGTATTGCTCCAGTTGAAGCAAATATTGTGGTCACGGCAAAACAAACTACCACAAAAAACTTCTCACTTAACGAAAGTCAGGAAGATCTTCAAGAAGTTGTCATTACAAAAAATAAATACAAACAGGACAAACCTTCTATGTCACTACGTCTTCAAACTCCTGTTTTAGAGATTCCTCAAAACGTACAGATTGTGAGTGGTCAAACTTTAAAAGACCAGCAGATTACGAGTATGAGTGATGGAGTTATTCGTAATGTGAGTGGTGCTGTTCGTTTGGAGCACTGGGGAGATTTGTATACGAATATTACGATGAGAGGTTCTCAAATTCAAGCTTTTAGAAATGGTTTTAATGTAGTTTCTTCATTCTGGGGACCATTGACAGAAGATATGAGTTTTGTAGATCATATCGAATTTGTAAAAGGACCAGCAGGATTCATGCTTTCAAGTGGTGATCCAAGTGGACTTTACAATGTGGTGACTAAAAAACCAACGGGAGTTACAAAAGGCGAGGTGAGTGCTATAGTAGGAAGTAATGATTTCTACAGAGTAAGTGTTGATCTTGATGGTAAATTAGATAAAAAAGGAAAATTGTTATACAGATTTAATGGTGCAGCTCAAAAGAAAAGATCGCATCGTCCCTTTGAGCACAACGACCGTTATGTAATTGCGCCAGTGATTTCGTATCAAGTTGATGATAAAACGAAATTGACATTTGAATACAATTTTCAATATGCAAATATGACAGAAGTTGGTTCGTATTATATTTTTGGACCAAAGGCTGGTGGTTATGCAACTATGCCACGTGATTTTACCATGACGGCTCCAGGTTTACCAGATACAAATATTCAAGATCATAGTGGGTATTTACAATTCGAACATAAGTTTGATGATAACTGGAAATTGACAGCTCAGACTTCTTATTTCAAATATATTCAGCAAGGATATAGTTCTTGGCCAAGTTTAGTTGGGCCATCTGAAATAGATACCGATGGAGACAAGGTTCCGGATAAATTCCTTGCAAATGGTGATATCATTAGAAATGTAGGTATTTGGGATGCAGATAGCAATATGTTTTTAGGACAAATATTTGTGAACGGAAAATTCAATACAGGTGCTGTTTCTCACAAAGTTTTAGGAGGAATAGATTTAGGAAGCAAAGATTATATGGCAGATTGGGGACAATCTCATGATTTAGATACGCTTGATGATCCATTTAATATTTTTAACCCAAATTACGGAACGCCTTCAAATGGTTTCCCTCAATTTGATCACGATACGCCTCTAAGCCAAAGAGCGGTAGGTCTTTATGGTTCAAAATATGCTGCTGGATATATTCAGGATGAACTTGGTTTTTTTGAAAATAAATTGAGAGTAACACTTGCCGCAAGATATACATGGATTAAGCAGACTAACAGCTATGAAGAACCTCAGGAAGACAGTCATATAACACCACGTTTTGGAGCAAGTTATTCTGTTACAAATGATTTTGCCGTTTATGGATTATATGATCAAGCTTTTACACCACAATCTGGAGTTGTTAGCAATGGTGGTGAGTTAAAGCCTTTAACAGGTAATAACGTTGAATTTGGTCTTAAAAAAGATTGGTTTGATGGTTCTTGGAATACTACTTTATCTGTCTATAGTATTCTTAAGAAAAATGAATTAACTGCAGATCCTTCAAGTACTCCTGCTAATCCAACAAAAATTGTATTAGGTGAGAAAAGAGCTCGAGGGTTTGAATTTGATTTAAGAGGAAAAATATTTGATGGTCTAAATCTTATTGCAAATTATGCATTTACGGAGTCAGTGGTAACTAAAGTAGATCCCCGTGTTTCTGATGTTAATGATATTCATGTTGGTGATGTTGTTCCTGGATATTCAAAACATACTGCAAATGCTTGGTTAAACTATACTATTCAATCTGGTAAAATGAAAGGATTTGGAGCTTCTATAGGAGGAACTTTTCTTGACGGACGCCAAACGGATACATGGGGTGATGGTCTTGAAAAATTGCCTACTTACTTTAAATTAGATGGAGGTTTATCTTATGAAATCGGAAAAGTAAAAGTTACAGCAAACGTATTTAATATTCTAGATAAATACCTATACAGTGGTTCTTACTACGAGTGGTTACAAGCTTACTACTGGCAGTCTGAACCTGGAAGAAACTTTAGAGTTGGTGTTACCTACAAATTCTAAACTGATTTGTTTTCGTTGAAAAATTACAAATCTTTAAAAAAAGCATCTGACTTGGCAGATGCTTTTTTGTTTTTTTATTTTGGAGGTTCAAAGGAACAAGGGAACAAAGGTTCAAAGTAACAAAGGGGTAAAAAGGCTTTTAAGTTGCCTCCAGTTTTAACTGGAGGTACAAATTGAGATTGAAAAAAGGCTTTAGCCAAACTCGCAAAGTTTGGCTAAAGCCTTTTGACTTATTTTCTATTTTCTCGTCCAGCTAGAGCTAAAGGCTATTCAAATTGTTAAATAAAAAATCCTTTATAATCCTCTAATCTGTGGCAAAAAGAAAAACTATCCTTTTTTTATCAAAGGAATTAATTTTGTTCCAATTAATTCTATAGCGTTCATTAATTGTTTGTGCGTCAATCCAGCATTATCCATTTGGAATGTAAATCGATCAACACCTCCAAGGGCTTCACTGTGACGAAGAATTTTTTCTGCAGCTCGTTCTGGACTTCCAACAATTAAAACACCTAAGTCATCAATTAATCCGTCAAATTTTCCTTTGGTTACAGGAGGCCAACCTCTTTCATATCCTAATTTGGTCCATAATTCGGCATAACCAGGATAATAATCAGCGATTGCGTTTTCTGTTGTATTGCCAACGTATCCTGGCGAATGCAATCCGACTTTAAGTTCTTCTGGTTTGTAGCCTGCTGCTTTTCCTGCCTCACGATACAAATCTACTAAAGGTTTAAAACGATGTGTTTGTCCGCCAATAACCGCAACCATTAACGGAAGCCCAAGCGAACCTGCTCTTACAAAAGATTCAGGTGTACCGCCAACTCCAAGCCAAACAGGTAATTTTTCTTGTACCGCTCTCGGATAAACAGGAAGATTATTTAGTGCTGCACGAAATTTTCCTTGCCACGTCACAAACTCATTATCACGAATTTGTAGTAATAAATCGAGTTTTTCGCTGAAAAGCGCATCATAATCATTTAAGTTGTATCCAAAAAGGGGATAAGCTTCAATTGAAGAACCACGTCCCACAACAATTTCTGCTCTTCCTTTTGAAATTAAATCTAAGGTTGCAAAACTTTGATACACTCTTACAGGATCTGCAGCACTTAAAACTGAAACGGCACTTGCTAAACGTATATTTTTTGTTCTGGCTGCTGCCGCACTTAAAATAACAGCAGTAGCAGAATCTAAAAATTCTTTTTTATGATGTTCTCCAATTCCGAAAACATCAAGACCAACCTGATCTGCAAATTCAATTCGCTCCAAAAGCTGATCCATTGCATCAACACTGCTCAACGTATTGTTATCGCCGTACATTGCAGAAGCAAAACTGTCTATTCCTATTTCCATAAATTTTTTAAAATTTAAATGTCAATAATAATTTTAAATTCCAATTTTTTGAAATCCCAAATTCCAAAAATAGCGAAGCGATCTTTTAGAAATCTAAAATCTAAAATCTAAAATCTGAAATTCCTACTAATGTGAAAATCCAAACGAAATACTGATAATAATAATCAGAATTACAATCAAAGTAATTCCAACATACAGGTAATCTTTCTCTAGTAAAAAAGAAAACAACGATAGTAAGACGCGTAATACTGGCGTTAAGAAAAGCAAAATAATCCCTGTAAATATTAAGGATGCGCCATCTCCCTGAATGGCACCGTTATAAATTGCAGCAATTACTTCAAATATATTGCGGTCATTTTCTTTAAAAACAGAATAATCTTCAATCTGGCTTCCATTGTGAAGTAAATAAACAATTCCACCAATAAAAGCAACTGATAACGAAATCCAGACACCATAACGAAGTAAGTTTCCTATGATGGCTTGAAAATCTTTTTCTCCAAATTTTTCTTCTTGTACCATGTTAGATTTTTCCATTTAGTCCGTTATAAATCATGTTTACTGCCAAAACAAAAATCAGACAAGCAAAAAAGATTCTCAATTTCTTCGGATTTGTTTTTACTAAAATTTTGGCTCCAGCCATTGCTCCAAACAAAACACCAATAACAACCGGCATACAAATTCCAGGTTCGATATATCCTTTTTGAATATAGATTACAGAACTCGCCATTGCTGTAACTCCCATCATAAAATTACTGGTTGTGGTAGAAACCTTAAAAGGAACTCTCATAATATTGTCCATTGCAATTACTTTGAAAGCTCCAGAACCAATTCCGAGTAAACCGGACATCATTCCTGCAACTCCCATCATACTGAAACCGCCAATAACATTTTTAGTTCCGTATTTTATAATTTCGCCATTGTGTGCAGGATAAGTCCCGTCTAATTTTAGTTTTTTAGCCAATGGACTAGATTCTAAAACAATGTGTTCTTCTTTTTTTCGAAGCGAATTAATAGCAGAGAAAATCAGGGTTAAACCGAATAAAACGGCAATAAAAGAAGTAGGGGCAACAGTAGAAAGAAGTGCACCGCATACAGCACCAATTGTGGTTGCAATTTCGAGAAAAATTCCCATTCGCATATTGGTAATTCCTTCTTTTACATAAGCTGCAGCAGAACCCGAAGAAGTAGCAATTACAGAAACCAAAGCGGCTCCAATTGCATAATGAATATCGACACCAAGTAAAATCGTAAGAAGCGGAATGATGATAATTCCTCCGCCCAAGCCTGATAATGAACCGATAAAGCCTGCTAAAAAGGCGCCAAGAATCATTATTAGCGTAAAGGTAAGTATTGTCATTTAAGATATGTTTTTGTAACTGCTAATTTACGAATACAAATTTGGACAGGAACTTAAATATACCTTAAAAATTTTTTTGATGTTTAGTTTTTGGTCTCAGTCTCAGTCTCAGTCTCAGTTTTCAGTCTCAGTTTTCAGTCTCAGTTTTCAGTCTCAGTTTCAGTCTCAGTTTCAGTCTCGGTCGTGGGTTTTAGTTTCTGGATATGGATGGTTTGTCAAAATTTTAAATTTAAAAAACTTTTAAATTAAAGTAAAAGATTGCAACTGTCATAGAAAACTGCGACTGCGACTGAAAACTGAGACTGAGACTGAGACTAAAAACTGCGACTAAAAACTAAACCTTAAGTCTCAACTTAGTAGGAGGGTAGCCAAAGATTCTTTTGAAAGCGATACTGAAATTAGAAACATTCTGATATCCCGAAAGATGGCTTATTTCTTGGATTGAAAGTGATGTGTCTGATAAATAATGTTTGGCTTTATTCATTCTGATTTCCTGTAGATAACCAAAAACGGTGTCTCCAAAAACCGTTTTAAAACCTTCTTTCAGTTTGGTCTGATTAACGCCGACTTTACGTGCCAATTCTACAATTGTAAAAGGATTGTCAATGTTTTCACGAATTAACTGTGCAGCAAATTTTATTTTTTCAATATCATTTCCAGCAAGGTTTAAAGCTTCTTTTTCGGTGTCTAAATTATAATGACTTAAAGCAATAAGCTCATAAATTTTAGATTCCATATAAATTTTTCGAGTCAAACCTTTATAAAAGCAGTTTTTGATGTCTTGCATTACACCAAAAATTTTAGCACTGATTTTAATTTCATTTTTTGCCAAAGCCGCACTACTATTCTTTTGGATACTATTGAGAAAATTATCCATTATTTTAGATTCTCCTTCATATTTCGTCAGTACATTTAAAGGGAGATGAATATCAAAAGTATTATAAACGATATCTTTTTTGAAGTCAATTTTGGCGTGGTTGTCTTCTGCAGAAAGAAAGGTAATGTTGCCTGACATTGGCGAAGCAAAATCTTTGGAAGAACCCGGATTTACATATCCAATTCTTTGATCTGAAAGATTAAAATGCATTTCAAGTAAAGAAGAATCTCCATGACCAGAAATCGCAACATCGTCATGTAATTGATAATTGCCTTGAAGAATAGACAACTCTTCTGTTATTGTATGTTCGTGAAATAAAATATCTCCTCTTGGCGTAACAAATTTGATGTCTTTTTCACCTTCGAGTTCAATCTTAGTATGTTCCGTTTTTGGTTTTCTGTCAGTTTCTAGAAAATCAACAAAATCATTTGAGTCAATTTTAAATGCCATTCCTTATACTTCTATTTTCATAATTAAAACTTCCACTTTCATAAATGCATCCGTGAGTTATCAAATACTTTTGCACGTGCAAATATAATTTATAATAAGTTTAAATAAAAACAGCTTGACACTCAAATTAAATTTCATGTTTTTATTCCTGATTGGTTTTTTCTCTGCAAACGCCTGTCCGGTTTTTATTCATGTTGAAGATAACCTCGGAAATCCTTTATCCAAAATCACTGTTTTAGTAGATAATAAAGCAATGGGAACTACTAATAATTCTGGTGCTTTAGAACTTTCGCTTTCAGCGGGAACCTATCAGATCGAAATGGTTAAAAGTAATGGAATAAAACTTAAAAAGACTATTTCTGTAGATTGTGATAAAGATAACCATTTCAAATTTACATTAAATGCTGAAGATGACGATTTGGCGAAATTAAGCGAAGTCGTAGTACAAAGTAAAAGTATAAAAAAGCAGATTGAAGAATCACCATTTTCTGTTCAAGTAGTTGACTTTAAAAAACAATATGATAAAGCCGGAGATGTTGGTGATTACTTAAATAGAGCTTCAGGCGTAAAATTAAGAACCGACGGAAACATAGGTTCACAAGTTCAGATTAATCTGGGCGGACTTCAGGGAAAAGCAGTACGTATTTTTAAAGATGGAATTCCGATTGAACTCTTCGGTCATGGTTTTAGTCTAGGAACGATTCCGGTAAACATGTTGGACAGAGTTGAAATTTACAAAGGTGTAATGCCAGTTTATTTGGCTTCAGATGCTTTGGGAGGTGGTGTAAATCTCGTGAGCAGAACTTCAAACAAAAATTTTGCCGAGGTGTCTTATGAAGTTGCTTCTTTCAATACACATAGAGCTACGGCCAATCTTTATCTTCAGAATAAAAATAATTTCTATGGAGGTTTTAATGGCTCTTTCAATTATTCTGATAACAATTACAAAGTAAATGTTCCGATTCAAAATGAAACGAATGAGGAATTTAGAAATGTGAGACGTTTTCATGATATGACAAGATCCAACTATGGAGAAGCTTTTGTTGGATTAAAGGAAAAATCATGGGCAGATGATTTTCGTTTGACTTTAATTTATTCTGATTTCTACAAACAAATTCAAAACGATGCCGGAATGCGCTACGTCTACGGACAGGCATTTTCTAAAGAACAGAACTATACAGGAATGATCAATTACCGTAAAAAGTTTTTTGATGATAAATTGAAAGTAGCGTTTTTAACCAATTATAGTCATTTCAATACCAAATTTATTGATACCACAACAGTTCGTTACAATTGGTTAGGCGATATTATAGCTGAAAATCGACAAGCTGGTGAAATTAGATCGGGGAATAATCAAAGGATGAAGTACAATTTTGTTTCCTCAAGATTGAATATGGAATATGAATTGTCTGATCGTAACTTTTTAGAATTTAGTGAATTGTATTATTCGCAAAGAAGAAAAGGAAGTGATCCGCTTGGAGCGATTTCGATTATTGATGGCGTTGATGTACTTACAGTTCCTGCTACATATAGAAAAGATAATATGGCTTTTGCGTGGCGTTCTTTGTGGATGGATAAGAAGTTAGAAAGTATCGTTGCGGCAAAATATTACCATTATAATACAGAAGGATATACAACAGATAATTACGGTTTTGCATGGAAAGCCTCAAAAGATGACAGTCAGTTTGGTTATTTAGGAGGTTTAAAATGGGTAAAAGACAGTTATTTAGTAAAACTTTCTTATGAATATGCAACACGTCTTCCAGATGAATTTGAAATTTTTGGAGATGCGAGATTAGTAAAAGAAAACCTAGATCTTGATCCAGAGAAAAGCCACAATTTAAACTTAAACGGACAATATACGATTGGAAAAGAAAACAACAGTTTGACGTTTTCTGCAAATTTATTCTACAGAAAAGTAAAAGACATTATTTTCCTGCAACTCGATATTCCGTTTAATAGATACATCAATTATGAGAATTCTAATATAAAGGGATTTGAATTTGAAACCAATTATGTTCCTTCAAAATGGTTAAATACTGGATTCAATATAACGTATCAAGACATTCGAAGAGAAGAGAAAGAAGCACAATTTAAATATTTGGACGATTCTAGAGTTCCTAATATTCCGTTTCTGTTTGGAAACTTTTGGTTGAATACCTACTTCGGAAATATTTTTAAGAAAGGCGACAATCTAAACTTTACATGGAATGCCAATTACACGCACCGATTTTTCTTGGTGTCTATTCCAAAAAATCAAGAACCGCCATTGTTTGGAGATGTAAAAGATTTTCAAACTTCATTGATTATTCCACAAGATGGCAGATTAGGTCAGTTTTCTAATGATGTTGGTGTTTATTATCATTTTGCTGGGAATAAAACAACTGTTTCAGCAGAGTGCAGAAATGTTGGAGATGTACGCTTGTATGACAATTTTAATGTTCAAAGACCTGGAAGATCCTTTCACTTAAAACTAGTTTATAATTTTTTTTAAATAAAACCAATAAATCAGATTAACTATGAAAAGAAGCAACTCACTTCGTTCAGTACTGGCAGGAATCGCTGCTGGTATGCTTTTATTTTCTTGCAGCAGCAATGATGATAACAATAATACCGATAACGGGAATAATGACGATACTTTACCAAAAAACGAAACTTGGATTATCTACAATGGATCTGCTAACTGGAGCGGTGGTATTTATGCATTAAAAGATAACAAATCAAGAGAAATCAATCTTTCAGGATTACCGTTTCTGCAGGTAACATCTTCTTTAGGAGGAAGTGTGTTAGATAAAACACTTTTTAAAGTAAATGATGTATCCAATGCAAAACAAGGAATCAATAAAATGGGACTTGACGCTACAGGAAAAGTGGTAGATCAAGGATTTTTGCCATCTCAATCTAATGCTTACGAAACCAATTATTTAGTAGCTGGTCCAACAGAAGGATACTACTGGGATAAAGTAAGAGGCGGATTAAAACTTCAGAAATTCAATCCAACTACAATGGAAAGAACAGGAGAAATTGATTTTTCTTCACTTTCTGAAGGACAACCTTTAGAATCAATCGGGCAGTTGATTATTGCTAAAAGAGAAAACAAATTATACTTAGATTTACTTTTAGGAAATAAAGCGGCAGGAAACTGGCAGGTAACTCCAGTGGTTAAAGAAGTTGCAATTGCAGTTTATGATTTAACAACAAACAAAATCGAAAATGTAACTAAAATGGGAGGTACAACTAATTTAGGTGTATTTATCGATCACGTTTTATGGAGTTTAGATGCTGTAACGGGAGATTTATATTTTGCTTCAGTAGGAGATATGAAAACACAGCCATCTGACTATTCTTCAAAAATTCTTAGAATCAAAAAAGGAGAAGTTAATTTTGACACGACTTTTGTATTGGATATGAAAACATATCAGTTCCCTGCAGAATTCAACAGACTTTTTGCTCACAACGGAAAAATCTATACAACTATTCCATCAAGAGCGGTTTCTTACTACAATGGAGGACAACACGGTGTTAAATACAGAGATGACGTTTGGTACTGGAACGAAATCGACGCAGTTACTAAAAAAGCAACTCGTTTAAACATGCCACCAGATAATTTCTACACAACACAAAATCCGTTTTTTCACAATGGAGAAATCTATTTCTTATCAAACAGTACATCAGATGGTTTCTCTGGAGTTAATCAGTACAATCCAGCAACTGGAGTTGTAAAAGAAACTTTCCGTTTAAAAGAAAGTGGAAGAATTCAAGGATTCAACATTATCAAAGACTAATTTAAAACTGTCTTTAGATATTTAGCTCATACTATTTTTTTAACAGAAGCGATTTTTTAAAAATTGCTTCTGTTTTTTTATATCCTGTTATCAACAGCAAAAGACGATTTACCAATGTTTGCCAAAAGCAATGCTGCTGCTGCGCTTGTCCAAACCGAATAATCAAAAGGAGCTTTTACCGAAACCGAAACAGCCATTGCAAAACCGAAGAAAAACAGTAAAAAAGCAGTTCCTAAAGCAGCAATTCTAGTTTTAAAACCGAAAAGCAACAACAGACTTAATAAAACTTCCAAAACAGTAGCAATTGCGCCCAATACTTCTGCAGTAGCTTTATTCGCATATGGATTTAAAGTCTGAGTGTAAATTACAAAGTTTTCCCAGTTTCCCCAGGCGACAGCATTAGATCCGGGAGCTCCCCAAATTCCAAATCGGTCTGCTACGGCCGAAAGCATCGTAAGGGCTAAAACTATTCTTAAAATTAAACCTGCTTCCAGTATGGTTATGTTTTTCATTCTAATGGGTAATTTTATTTCAATAATTAAACGAAATTCTCAAAAGCAAAATCGTCTGGTTTATGGGTAATAACGACAGAATCATCGCCAAATTGTTTGAAATAGTCGTTAAAATGCATAAAAAGTAATTTAAACCTCTAAAAACAAAGCAAAACGTTTTTTAAAAATGCATTTTATAATTGAGGACCGATTTGAAGATGTTCCAGTTTTTTTCCGACCAAAGTTTTGTCGCCAGCTACTTTAAATCCCAGTTTTAAATACAGATTTTTCGCCAACGGATTATCTTCTTCAACCAATAAACCTAAAGTTTGTTTGTTTTGATGAACATATTCCTCAATTAAAAACAAAAGTATTTTGGAACCGATTCCTTTTCCTTGATAATTTGGATTTACACCTAAAGAATCAATGTAAAATTCTCCCGAACGAGTTTCCAGTTCTGGATCAAATTCAGGATTATGGTTTTGTCTCACATATTCCACAATCGGAGTACGCAATGCAATTAAATCGGCGCCATTGTAAATGTTTACGGCGCCAATGATTTCGTTCTTTTCTTCAGCCACAAAACAATTTTCATATGAATATTGATTGTTTTCTCTTTCAATAAAATACTGCAGAAAGTCTTTTGCAGCAGCGTAATCTTTTTTCGCAATGAATTTATAAATGATCTCTTCCATCGCTAACAACAAAATAGGAGCAATATATTTTGAATCTGATATTTTGGCTTTTCTGATATTCATTTCGAAGTGTTTTTTAGCAAATTTAGTTTTTCTAACACATAGAAACATAGTTTTCTTTTGCGCGTAAAGGCGTTTCACTTATTTTGAACAAACATAGCTTTGAACTAATTTTTATTAGAACTCTTTTATAAGTTCAAAAATTCTATGTTTCTATGTGTTAAAAAATTTCACGCAGATTCAAAAGCACATCTTTAATAAAAATCTGCAAAATCTGCGAGAAACAAAAAAAGCCGAAGATGTACAAATATACACTCAATATATACCAATCAGAAGATTTTAACTCGGCTTATATTTGTAATATATTTTAATTAAAACATTAAAAAAGAAATGAAAGCAATAGGATTTAAAACATCATTACCCATAGAAAACCCAGAAAGTTTTATTGAATTCGAAGCAATAAAACCAATTCCAGGTCCGAAAGATTTATTAGTTAAAATAGATGCGATTTCAGTAAATCCAGTCGATTTTAAAATTCGTCAGAGCGCTGCAAAAGACACGGTATTAGAAAATCCAAAAATTATTGGCTGGGATGCCGTCGGAATTGTACAGGCAGTTGGGCAAGAAGTGACGCTGTTTGAAGTAGGAGATCCTGTTTATTATGCAGGAGATATTACCAAACAAGGAAGCAATGCCGAATATCAAATCATAGACGAACGAATTGTAGGCAGAAAACCTAAAACATTAAGTGTTGAAGAAGCTGCCGTAATTCCGTTAACAGCATTAACAGCTTGGGAAATTCTTTTTGACCGAATTCGAATAAGTCCAGAAAAAGACAAAGGAAAATCAATTTTGATTATTGGAGGTGCCGGCGGAGTAGGTTCGATTGCAATTCAGTTAGCTAAGAAAATAGCAGGATTAACCGTTATTGCAACAGCGTCGCGTTCTGAAACTATTGAATGGTGTAAACAGCAAGGAGCCGATTTTGTGGTAGATCATAAAGATTTGATTGGTTCAGTAAAAGCAGCAGGTTTTGAAAACGTAGATTTTATTCTCGATTTTGTAGATACCAATGCGTATTGGGACACAATGGTTGAATTAATAAAACCGCAAGGACATATTGCTTCTATTACAGGTAGCAATGAACCAGTTCTTTTAAATAAATTGAAAAGCAAAAGCGTTTCTTTTTCATGGGAACTAATGTACACCCGTTCTATGTATGAGACAGAAGATATGGTAGAACAACATAATATTCTCAATATTGTAGCCGATTTATTAGATGATGGAATTCTAAAAACAACTTTAAACACCACCTTAAACGGACTTACAGCCGAAAATCTTAAAAAAGCACACGAACTTTTAGAATCTGGAAGGACAATCGGAAAAATTGCTGTTAAGTTTTAAATATGAATCGATTCTGTGATAAGCTGTAAATTCTATTTAGAACAATTTTAAATAATATAGTTTTAGAATGATAAAATTTATGTATTTTAGTCGCCTTACAAGCCAAATTTGTATTTAAATTTAACCTAAAACAAAATTATTTATGATTTCAAAAAACACAGACCTTGGATTATTGTTATTGCGTATCAGCACTGGAGGGCTAATGCTTTTTCACGGAGTTTCTAAACTGATTCACGGAATTTCATTTCTTGTAGAAAACATGGGTGCATTTGGATATGCGGTATACCTTGGCGAAGTTTTGGCGCCGATTTTAATTCTAATTGGATTCAGAACCAGACTTGCTGCAGTTCTTTTGGCTGTTACTTGCATAGTGGCAGTTGCAACAGCTCACGCTCAGGAAATCTTTACCATTAGTGACCACGGAGGTTATGCTTTAGAATTATTAGGGCTTTACTTTTTCGGTGCTCTTGCCTTGTTCTTCACAGGAGCAGGAAAATATGCAGTTTCTAAAAACAATAAATGGGACTAATTCATTCTCCATTAAATTAAATACAAAAGCTCTAAGTTTCGATTTAGAGCTTTTTTTATGTTTCAAGTTTCAGGTTTCAAGTTTTATTCAAAGTGAAAAATCTTTGAGAACTCAAAAGTAAAATGCCGAAAAACTTTGCTTTTCTCTGCGTAAATCCTCTGCGAACTTTGCGTTTTAAAAAAAAACACACTCATCCGACAAAAACATATTTTCACGGAGTAAATTCCGTGTTCTACCGAATCCACTTGAAAAACTAAAGCGACGCCAATACTTTTGATCAAAATTAAAACCTTAAAAATCAAAATTATGTCACTATTAACGCCTCTTTTTTGGATCGTATTAATCTCGCCGCTTATTTTTATGGCGCATTTCAAGTCAGAAAAATCAAATTTGAAATATTTAGGATTTTTCATTTTGTATTTTCTAGCCGATGTGTATTTGCAGGTTTCAGGAAAACAATTGATAAATCTGGATTTTCTGGATTTGAAATTCAATTGGGCGGGAAAGATGCTGAGTTTAATATTAGGCTTAGTGATCATTTTTTCGGTTTCGAAAGAAGAAAGAATCAAAATCGGATTTACAACTCAGACCAATTCAAAAACACAATTCAAATTTGGATTGCTGCTTTTCTTAGGATTTACCTTTTTTGATATTATTTTTAAACTGATTTTGTTTCCAAAAGGCAGTGCATTTCATTTAGAAACTTTCCTTTTTCAGGCCACAATGCCAGGATTAACAGAAGAAATTGTTTTTAGAGGAATCTCATTATGGCTTTTAAATAAAGCTTTTGCACCAACATGGAAATACCGTGAAATAGAATTTGGCTGGTCATTTGTAATTGTGACTGTTTTGTTTGGAGTTTCTCACGGAGCTGTTTTGGATCAAGATTTACATTTAAAATTTGACATCATGACAATGGTTTACCTAACCCTGATTTCTTCATTTAGTGTTGGAGTTTTAAGAATCTTTTCCGGAAATCTAATCTATTCTGTTTTGGGACATAACACGATTAATTTGATTAATGCCGTGATTAGAATTTTATAAAACCAAATTAAAGTTATATTTGAAACTGCTTTACAATTCAGATTACATGCCAAATACCACATCAACCTCCGGATATTTTTCAGATAAAATTGCTTCGCTAAATTTTGATCTTTTTTTTACCAAAAGAAATCGAATTTTATTACACATTTTGATGTGGTCCGGATTTTCAGTTTTACTTTTTTTGAGTTATGTAATCGGGTACAAATTGATTTATTTCGAAGCTGTTTTGCTCACGCTAAGAATGACTTTTGTAAATATGGTTGTGTTTTACATGCTGTTTTATTTGTTGCTTCCAAAACTATTTTTAGGCAATAAGGTTCGAATTTTAATTCTGTTGTTGTTGGTTTTTCCGATTTCGATTTTTGTCTGGATGGCTGTAACTTATTTTGTTTCCTTGTTTTACTACGCTTTAGGATTAGAAGTAACTTTCGGAGAATTGAAAGGAGTAATCAAAATGAGCGCAGATCAGACGTTTTTAGAGGCCGTTTCTCCAAAAAGAATGCTTTCGCAGACCATCATAATCATTTCATTACTTTCGCCATTTTGTTTTGCTAAAATTTTGGTCGAAATCACGAAGTTGTACCACAAGAAATTTCAAATTGAAAAAGAGAAAACAGCGTTGGAGATTCAGAATATTCAAATCGAAAAAGACTTTTTGAAAGCACAGTTAAATCCGCATTTTCTATTTAATACTCTGAACAACTTGTACGGATTGACGGTTAGAAAAGACAATCTTGCACCAGAAGTAATCCTAAGTCTTTCGGATATTATGAGTTACACTTTGTACGAATCTAATACCGAAATTGTTCGTTTGGAGAAGGAATTGGATTTTATCAAAAATTATATCGCTTTAGAAAAGATGCGATATGCAGATGATGTCAATATTCAAATTGAAATAGAAGGGGAAAACAAAACCGCAGGACTTTTCATCGCGCCCTTGCTTACGTTTACTTTTATTGAAAATGCTTTCAAGTACGGTTTGAAAAGTAAAAACGCGTTTATCAAACTGAATATTAAAATCGAAAACAGCACGTTTTTGTTTGATTTAAGAAATGATTCTGATGGAAACGTATCAAATAATGGTTTTGGAGGGATTGGGCTGGAAAACGCACAAAAACGACTAGAATTGATATATCCGAATCAGTATGAATTAAATGTTCATGCATCTGATGCTTCATTTGCAGTTGAATTAAAAATAGTTTTAAGAAAATAATGGAAAAATTAAAATGCATTGTTATTGATGACGAGCCAATTGCTAGAGATATCATAGAATCTTTCATTGCCGAAATCCCATTTTTGGAATTGGAAGCTTCATTTGAAGAACCCGCAAAAGCTTTGATGTATTTGCAGGAGAATACAATCGATATTGTTTTTAGTGATATTGAGATGCCTAGATTTAGCGGTTTAGAGCTTGCGCAATCCTTAACAAATCCACCTGTGATTATATTCATCACTGCTCATCGCAATTTTGCTTTAGACGGATTCGAAACCGGCGCGGCAGATTATCTTTTAAAGCCTGTTCGTTTTGATCGTTTTTTAAAAGCAGTAAATCGGGCACAGGAATTTCTTTCATTGAAGAAAACAACTTCTGTTCATCAAATCAATTCGGATCGCATTTTTATAAAAGCAGAAGGGAAGCTGATAAAAATTCTGCTGCATGAAATTCTCTATGTCGAAGCGCAAGGTGATTATTTGAAGTTTGTGATTAATGGAAATTCATATACCACTTTGGGAACTTTAAAATCGATGGAAGAAGTTTTAAAACTTCCGATGTTTTTTCGAGTTCAACGATCTTTTATTTTGAATTTGGAAGCGGTTAGAAGTCTTAACGGAAACATTGTAGAATTAATTGACGGAAAAACCATTTCGACGGCCTTAAACAAGAAAGATGAGTTGTATCATTTACTTGGAATTAAATAGAAAAATATCTTGATTTTGTTGAAATCTATTTTTTAATGTTTTACTTTATGTGTTTTGTTTTAATTTATTAAAAATCAATTTTTTGAATTAAAAATTTTATTTTTTTAAATGAAAGGTAATGCCTAGGTTTATTTCCTTTTTTTTGAATTAGTTTAAAGTCTTTCATTTAGCATAAAACAGTTAAAATTTGCTCCGATTTTCATGAAAATAGGGAAGAAAAAGGAGAATAGCTTCTTTTTGAAGTTTTTTTACCGTTCAAAACAGTCTTAAAAATCAATTTTTAAAAGTCAATAATTGAAGCAGAATTTACTGTTGAAATTCTTTGTTTAAAATGAAGTTTTTTTGTTTTAAATATGTTGTTTTTTGTGAAATACGCACTATAGTTTTTATCTATTGTGGTTTTTTAACTGTTTGTTTATTAGTGTTTAATTTGTATTTGTTTAAATTAAAAGTTTAATGTTTAAAATTGAGAACTATTTTTCTTTTGTGATTTGTTTTTAAGGCTTTTTGTTCTGTTTTTGAGATATAATTTCAAAAAAAAAAGAAGGTTTTTTCTACGAAAAAGTATTGATGATTTTAGCTTAAAAAAACAGAAAAAAATGAGTTAGAGTCTTCTTTCTTTTTTAAGTCATTTCATTGTAATTTAATAGCATTTAACAGAGATATAATTTAAAAGATTGTCTATCTCATTCGAGATTCGTAAATTGTTGAAAATTATAAATCATGACTCAGAAAATAGAAGATTTAATTCCGCACAGAGCTCCCTTTTTATTTGTTGATGAAATTATCTCTTATACCGCAGAAACTATTATTGGATTGAAAACTTTTACACAAAAAGATGCTTGGTTGCAAGGAAGTTTTCCAGATTTTAATTACGTTCCAGGAACTATTTTAATCGAAGCAATGGCGCAATGTGGTGGCGCTGGTGTAAAATTATTGGGTCTTGCTGATGGGGTTTTTGGTTTGGTGAGTCTGGATAATATTGAATTTTTTGCCGGTGTTGAGTTTGAAAAACTAGTAAAATTCGTAGTAAAAAATATCCGCATAAGCGAAAAAATTATCAAACAATCAGGAGAAGCTTTTGCTGGAGATAAACTTATTGTAAAGGGAGAATGGTTGTGTGTTAAGCTTCAATAATTAGAAAATAGTTTAAAAAGCCTCTCCGATTCTAAAGTAAATTCCCCAGTCTCCTTTACCTACAGCGGCATCCAATCCGACATTAAATTTTGATTTTTTAAACGGATTGTAACGGTATCCGACTCCTGCTCCTGGATATAGTTTCCAGTCAAAATTTGGGGTGTCAGAACCGTAAATAGTAGCAAGGCCAGCAAAACCGACCAGTCCCATTTTTCCGAAATTATAACGATATTCTCCCTGAATATCCATTAAACCTGAACCTCGATATTTTCCTTCGGAGTATCCCCGAATATCAATGCCTCCAATAGTGCTTTGTTGTTCAAATGCCACATTCCCAAGCCCGAATTTTCCATAAACACGGGCGGCAATAACATCTTTTCCGTTTCTGTTTGGGATATAAGTATTGGCTTGAAAAGAGATTCGGTTAGAAGCCAGATCATTGTCCAGAAAATCAGGATAACTGGACCAATCTAGTTTTATTTTGTATCCTTTTGTTGGGTAATATACTGCGTCTCTTGTGTCGTATAGCAGGTTTACAACGAGTGCATTGCTATGAGAAACCGAAGCAGGATTGATATTTTCTTCATATGTTGTATTGTAATGAGCAAAGGTATAAGACAAGCCACCATAGAATTTGCCAAAGATTTTACGTTGTGCACCAAGACTAAGAACAGTAGTTTTAGTTCCGTAATCATAAAAATCAGGCTGGTCAATATCGTCTACATAAAATTGTGAATTTTGATTCCCTGTAAAAAAGAAAAGTTTTAACCGCCATTTATCTTGATCCAAATACCATTTATTGAAGAATGCCAAGGCGTACGACTTGTTTGTGGTGTAAATGGCCGATAATCCTGATAATGATTTAGGTGAAATACTGTCATTTTGATTGACTTTGTACATCGTCATCGGAATGGCGCCAAACATAAATTCTAGATTTCTATTGTAACTTAAATAAGGCATTATTCGTAATTCTACTTTTTTGTCTTTAGTTTTTTTGGAAATGGAATCGCTGGTCTTTTGTCCAAAAGAAGGAGAGATAGAAACTGTAAAAAAGAGTAGGAGTAGAAAGTGCTTCATTTTTATATTTGTTTAAAGTGAAACTGTTATTTCGGCCTGTAAATATTGAAATTAGCTGCTTTTCGATACTTGTAAATTTAAGAATAATAATGTTAAGTTGTTGTTTTTAAAATGATTATGATTGTTGTTTGTTTTTGAAAATAGAAACCAATTTTTGCAAAGCATCTTTTGAATGGAGTTGTTTACTGTTTTCTAAAGTATCTTTTGTTGCTTTGGAAGCTCTTTCTAACATGCGTTTTTCAAAAATAGAAATAGCTGTTTTGATGTCATGATAGCTTTCGGTTGTTAGGTACTGGGAAAGTTCCAAAGCGTCCAACATGGCTAGATTGGCGCCTTTACCTGCAAAAGGTGGCATTCTGTGTGCTGCATCGCCAATCATAGTTATGTTTTTCTGTGTCTCCCAGGTTTGATCTAGAGGAAAATAATATTGTGGACGAGGTATGAAATACAATTCTTTGGCTTTAAAGAGTTCTTGCCATTCTGTGCTCCAGTTTTTGTAATTGCTTTTAAACCATTCATAAACAGCTGTATTGTCTTTAAGATCTAAATGATCTTTTGAGATTGCATGTTCAGGGATTTTGCTGCTTAAAAGAAACATAAGAGAGTTGTCGCCTTTTGTGCCATACATTAGAGTTTGTTCGTTGCCAAAGCTCAGTACTTTTCCGCCTTTTGAAAATTTGAAGAGTTTTGGAGCATTTTCCTCGGCATTGTAAATGGTTCCTTCAATTATGGTAATTCCAGAGTAAATCGGTTTTTCTGTGCTTATATAAGTGCGAACTTTAGAATTTGCGCCATCTGCAGCAATTACAAGATCGGCATAAGCTTGAGTACCGTTCGCGAAATGTAACTTCCAGCCTTGGTTTTCTTTTTCCATAAAAAGAAATTGACTGTTCCAGACCGTTGTTTCGGGTAAAAGTGAATTCAGTAAAATACTTCTCAATATAGAACGATCAATTTCTGGACGTGGTTTCGAGATGTCTTGAAGTGAATCTTTATTCGAATTTGAGGTGTTTTTTAATTCATTCTCAGAATAAATATGTTCGTCAAAATGCAGTTGAAAATCTTTGTCTAGAATACTCGCTTTGCTAGCATTTGGACGGATGTTGGTGTAAAATTCTTCTGATAAACCAGCTTGTTTGATAGCTTTTAAGCCAGAATCTTCATGTAAATCAAGAGGCGAGCCCTGAACACGGACTTCAGAATTAAGGTCTCTTTCGTAAATTTTTACATTGACATTTTGTAATTGTAAAAGTCTGGCTAAAGTCAAGCCGCCTATTCCGCCGCCAATAATAGCGACTTGTTTGTTGTGCAAAAGCATAGTTTTTGTTTTTAAATCTATGCTGCAAAATTATTTTGAAGAAAGAGCCGATAATAGTATAAATCGGTCATTTTTGTTTTGAAACAACTCTTTTGGAAGTGAACCCGAAATTTTCTTGACTTCTTTGATGAAATGGGTTTGATCTGAAAAATTTTCTTCTGGAAACAGTTTTCCTTTTGCAATATGTTCTAGTGAAGCGCGGAAACGAAGAATGGAACTGTATTCTTTTAATGAAATTCCGAAATAGTGCTGAAAGTAACGGTTTATTTGTCGGCTGCTCCAGCCTGACTTCTCAGAAAAAGCTTTTACGGTTAATGCTCCGTTTGTTTTATAAATAAGACTAAAAAGCTTTTGTTTTCTTAAATCGGTTTCTTTGAGTAATAAAGCCTGTATTTTTAATGATGCCTTTTTGCAAAACAATTCAAAATCTTCTAAATCGGATTTGTTGAAATTCCAGAAATCATTTTCGAGAGTTTTGCCTGAATTTATAAGAGATGCAACACTTTCGTGAAAAACATATTCAACGGCCGGAAGTTTAAAACTGATGACGAATGTTAGGCTATTAGCGGGAATTATTCCTTTTTCATATTGTTTGGTTCCTAAGCCCAGTAGTCTAATTTCAAAAGGTTTTTCATTGGTTTGAATCAAGGATAAATCTATTCTTCCGTCTGGTAAACCAATGGTTTCCAAGGTTTTGTTCGATTTATTTTTCATGCACCAGAAACTATCCACAAAATCAGAGAGACTTGGATTTGGCTGAATGGAACGATATTCTAAGTTTTCTTGCATTTAAATAAAAGGCTTTTGAAATCTTTTTCGACGAATTTAGGACGAAATTTTAAAATTTACGGATTATTTCATGAAAACCAGAATGCTTTCTAATAGCTTAAAAAAGCGTCTTTAATTTCTGAAATTTAAGAAGTAAAAACTTAACATTGGGTAATTTGCTGTTTTTTAGTTTGTTACGAGTGGT
>NZ_DASWYK010000136.1:0-11426 GCF_036405015.1 Flavobacterium sp.
TTCTGAATCTTCTTCTTGAACAATTCCGTTCAAGGCATCATAATAGGATTTTTCCAGTGAAAATAAAGACTGATTTTTTCTGTACAAATCGATAAACTCATTATAAGTTAATTTGTATAGAAAACTTTTTAAAGAATGGTCAGATTTCAATCTCGTACGCTGCTCCCATACTTTGATAAAAACGTTTTGCACAATATCTTCTGCACTGTAAATGTTCTTAACCAAACTGTTAGCGTAAACACAAAGTTTATGATGATAGGTGTCAATTAAATAGGCATAAGCCATTTCATCTCCATTTTGTAGAGACTCAATTAGTATTGCATTATCATTGTAATCACCCGTTTTCATATAAACAAATATATAAATTTATAGTTTTTATGGTCTAAATTAGACCAGTATTTAGTAAAATTCGTGTTTTTTTTCGTTTTCTATTCGAAATTTATTACAAATAAAAATCAGAAAAAAAGGCAAATATAAAAACTTTTATTCTTTTATTTCTATCAAATTAGTAGAATTTATTGAACGAAAAAACTTGTGAAAAATAAAAAATGCATCAAAATGAAAAAAACTTTATCAAATTGTTAGGGTTTTGTTTTTTGGCCTCGTAATAATATTAAAAACGACTAAAATGACAGTAAAAAAGTCAGAGAGACTAATTGTTAAATTTATCACAAATCAGGCTTCTCACGAAGAAATTGAGGAGCTTACTGAGTGGTTAAAAGAAGAAGAGAATCAAACGGTGTTTAAGGATTTTGTAAAAACCAATTACGCTATTGATACTACTTTGAACACTTTTGATTCTACTGAAGTAAGAAAACAACTTTCAGAAAGAATTCAAAAGGAAAATAATGTTTTTTACAAACGAAGATTTTCATCTTACTATAAATATGCTGCAATTTTGATTGTAGCCCTAGGAGGTTTTTATTTCTATAAAAATACAGAAAAATCACATTCAAAACAAAATGTGGTGATTCCGAGAGAAGATGAAATTGTATTGCAGCTTGGAAATGAATCACAAAATCTGGATCCGAACGACGACAAAAATATTACAGATAAAAACGGAAATGTAATTGGAAGACAGGAAAAAGACAGATTGGTTTACACAAAAGCATATTCTGGTGGAGCATTGGTTTACAATACGATTAGAATTCCTTACGGAAAAAAGTTTGAAGTACAATTATCTGACGGAACATTAGTGCATTTAAATGCTGGAACAACATTACGTTATCCGGTGCAGTTTGTGAAAAATCAAAACCGACAAGTGTATTTGCTTGGGGAAGCTTATTTTGAAGTAGAAAAAGATAAAGAACATCCTTTTGATGTCAATACGCAAAATGTAAATGTTGAGGTTTTAGGAACCAAGTTCAATGTCGATACATACAGTGAAAATACCAATACAGATGTTGTTCTGGTTGAAGGAAAAGTATCTCTTTATAAAGATCAGAAAACAAAAGAAAATCAGGTGTTTTTAAAACCTGGTGAAAAAGGTTCAAACGAAAAGGGACAATTTGCAATTACAAAAGAACAGGTTAATACAGAGTATTATACCGCTTGGGTAAAAGGAAGTTTGGTGTTTAAAAATGCATCGTTTGAAGATATTATTAAAAAATTGGAACGTCGTTATAACGTAACTTTTATCAATAGAAATAAAAAGCTCGGAAGAGAAATTTTCAATGCCCGATTTGATAATGAACCGATTGAAGTGGTTTTGAAGTATTTCAGCGATAGTTATGCAATAGATTATAATATTGACAGAGATAAGATTACGATTAAGTAGAGAGAAGAATATAGAATAGAGAAAATAGAAGATTGAAAAAAGACAAGAAGAAAGATTGGAAAATCTGAAATCTACAATCATAAAATCTAAAATAAATTAAGCGCCTATGTAACAAAATCCAAGAATGAAGGATCGTTATAAAAAAACCGGAAAATGCGCCAACATTTCCCGGTAGAGTATATGCGGTCAGTTAATTAACCAACCAACATTAAAAAAACATTTTAAAAGTATGAAAAAACTATTGAACAAAATCAGGTTCGACGAGCCTTTTTTGAAATTCGATTTGAAAATGAAATTGACCACATTGTTTATCTTAACCACTTTTACAGTGATGCAGGCGGGAGTAACCTACTCGCAGAAAGCAAAAATGTCTTTCAATGCAAATAATATGACTGTTGCAAAAGCCATTGAAAAGCTTGAATACACAACAAATTACAGATTTGTTTATAATGTACGATCTGTTGACTTAAACAGAACAATTAATGTTAATGAGAGTAATGTTTCTATCGAAACGATCTTAAGTACCATTTTTGGAGATACAAGCACAGATTTTAAAGTCTCAGGAAATCATATTGTCCTTATGGCAAAAAAAGCTTCGGAAGATAAACCTGCCAAAGCAGAAGCAGACTTTATTGTAAAAGGACGTGTTACGGATGAAAAAGGTATGCCATTAGTAGGTGCAGCAATTTCTGACAATGGTTCAGGAAGAGGTGTAAATACCGATTTTAATGGTGAATATCAGATTATTGCAGTAAGCAGCCAAACTACTTTAGCTTTTGCTTACTTAGGATATGTAAGACAAGAAATTAAAGTTGAAGGAAGAAGCGTTATCAACGTTGTTTTAAAAGAAGATGTTCTAGAATTAGAAGGGCTGGTTTTAAAAACTGGATATCAAGATATTACAGCAGAAAAAGCAACAGGATCTTTCTCTAATTTAAAAGCAAAAGATTTTCAGGAGCAACGATTAAGTGGCTTAGATAAAATTTTAGAAGGACGTATTGTTGGATATCAGGATGGAAAAATTCGTGGTACAACTTCTATGAATGGAGTAAGTGCGCCTTTATATGTTATTGACGGTTTTCCTGTTGAAAATACAAGATTAACGCCATATAGTACTATTGAAGAGAATCTTCCTAATTTGAACTTAGAAGATATTGAAACGATTACGGTTTTAAAAGATGCGGCGGCTTCTTCTATTTATGGTGCTCGTGCAGCAAATGGAGTTGTGGTTATTACCACTAAAAAAGCAAAAGCAGGTAAAACAAATATCTCGTTTTCAAGTAATTTAACGGTTACGCCTTATAGAAATTATACTGGAAATTTAACAGATTCTGGTGATATTATTGGTTTAGAAAAAGGATGGGCAGATGGAAATCCTAATTTAAAAACGGCTAATGCTGCTACTTATGCGCAATCATTATTAAATAATGCTGCATTTACAAGTTTAGGAATGCAGACTATTTTAAATGGTTATGCAGGAAAAACTTCAATGGCAGAAATGAACAGTCGTTTGGATGCACTTGGCTCTCAAGGCTACAAATATTATGATGATATTGCGAGATATGCAAAACGTGATCAATATTTTATGCAGCACAACCTTACTTTAGGTAAAGCTTCTGAGAATAATAATTTCACTGCTTCTTTAACTTATAAAGATAATCAGTTTGAAGATGTGTATACTGAAAATCAAACGGTTGGTCTTAATTTGAAAAATACAACTCAAATTAATAATTGGTTGTCTTTAGATTTAGGATCTTATACCAATTTTGGTAAAGGTGATACTCAGAGTTATTTTGCTAGTAATCCAGGATTTAAATATCAGCCATACAATCAATTAGTGAATAACGATGGAACTAATTTTGTTTCTACTGCTGCTTCTCGTTACAATAATTTCACGCTGAATTCTATGCAGACTTATGGTCTTTACAACATGGATATTACGCCAATGGACGAGTTTGGTAGAAACTTAAATGAAACTAAAACTTTCTTAAACAGAACGTTTGCTAAGTTTAATGTGAAATTCAGCAATGCATTTACATACAACGCTATGTTCCAATATGAATTTGCTTCAGATCGCGCTAGTCAGTTGTTTGATAGAGATTCTTACTATGTTAGAAATAAGGTAAATGGTATGGTAACAATTGCTAATAATAAGGCGGTTTACAACTTACCTTACGGAGATATCATTAAAGATACCAATCAGTTTTCTAATGCTTATAATTTCCGTCAACAGTTAAATTTCAACCAAACTTTTGCTGAAAAACATGATTTTTCTGCGATTGCAGGTATGGAAATTCGTCATTCTAAACAAGAGTATAATGATAATACTCGTTATGGTTATGATTCACAAGCTTTATCTTTTACCAATATAAATCAAGCCGATTTATTAAAAGTATATGGATCTGTTTTCAGCGGTTATATGTCACAAAATGAATTTGCATTAGAAAAAGAATTGCAGAATCGTTATGTTTCAGTTTACTCAACAGGAGGTTATACTTACGACAGAAGATATACGATTTCTGGAAGTATACGTTGGGATCGTTCGAATCTTTGGGGAACAGATAGTAAATTTCAAAACAAGCCTATCTGGTCTGCAGGTGCTGGATGGAATATTAACAATGAATCATTTTTTGATGTTGATTGGGTAGATGTTCTTAAACTTCGTGGTTCTTATGGTATTGCAGGAAACATTGCCAAAGATTCTGCACCATATTTAACGGCTTTTTATAGTGCTAATCCAAATGTTGGAGGAACTCAAGGAAGTGTTGGTAAACGCCCAAATCCTGAATTGTCTTGGGAAAAAACAACTACTACTAATATTGGTTTAGATTTCTCATTCTTTAAAAACAGATTAAGCGGAACTTTAGATTTATATAATAAAAAAGGTCAAAATTTATTAGCGAGTAGTCAAGGAGTTCCAACAGAAGGTTTTGGATATTCTACTTACACACTTAACAACGGAGAAATGACTAACAAAGGTATCGAGGTTAGTTTAAGTGGAACACTTGTTAAAACACCTTCATTCTCTTGGAACGCAGCTGTTTTATATGCTTATAATAAAAACGTAGTGGATTATGTAAATGTAAAAGCGCCAGTTTATTATCTGCAGTTAGATTATTCTAATGCTTTCCCTAGAGTTGGAACAAGTTTTAACTCGATTTATGGATACAAATGGGCTGGTTTAAGTAATACTGGAGTTCCTCAGGTTTATGATGCTTCAGGAACAGCGGTAAAATATAACCCAGGACAAATAGATGCTATTAAAGATTTTGGTTCAACAGTTCCAACTCAAAGCGGTTCTTTCCATACTTCTGCAAATTATAAAAATTTCTCACTTTCAGCTCTTTTTATTTATGAGTTAGGACATAAAATAAGAAATACATTCTTACCAATGTTAGCTAATAATTACAATGGAGCAATTGGAGGTTATGTAACAGATATTACTGTAGTTAACAATCATATTGCAGATCGTTGGATGAAACCAGGTGATGAAGCTTTTACAAATGTTCCAAGAGCGGTTTACGAATACGAACCAGAATTTAATTCAGAATCTCGTACCATTTATTCTTATGCAGATATTAATATTTTGGATGCTTCAAATGTGAGATTAAGCAATGTTTCATTGTCTTACCAAATGCCAAGTGCTATTATTAAGAAAGTGAAATTAGACGGAGTACGTTTCAATTTAAACGCAGAGAACGTTTATACTTTTGCTAAAAGCAGAGATGCTAAGTATATGTTAGGCGGTTTCATATCTCCAAGTTTTGTAATGGGGGTAAATGTTAATTTCTAATTTATAAAGACTAAACGATGAAAAATATATATAAAAAAGTAGCGTGCCTTTTAGCTTTAGGATTGACATTGGCATCTTGCGACGATTATTTGAGTGATGTTCCAAAAGGAGCAAAATCGCCACAAACATTGGCAGATTATGAAGCTTTTTTGCGTGACGAATACAATACAAGATTAGATATTTTAGGAGCTTCACAATTACTGAATGACCAATTTATAACAGCTGCAACTTTAACAAGCAATAGATTGTATAATGCCAATTATATGTGGGATGAAAATGCAGATCGTATTGCACTAAAAGTGTCAGATGAAACTGCTTATTATGGAACTTACTCTGGAATTGCAGCTTTTAATTTAATTATTGAAAATGCACTAACAACAACTAAAGCGACTGAGCAAGAACAGAGAATAGTTTGGGCACAAGCAAAAATAATGCGTGCCATGAACTTTTTTTATGTAACTAATTTTTATGCAGATACTTATGTTGCTTCAACAGCTGCTACAAAATTATCAGTGCCGTTAATTACAAGTGCCAATATTAATGCACCAAGTAAACAAGTAACCATTCAGGAAATGTATGATTTTATTCTGAATGACATTAAGGAAGCTTTACCTTATTTACCAAAGGTTTCTCAAACAGCTTTGCATCCAAATTTAGGTGGAGCTTATGCATTTTATTCAAGAGTTTACCTGCAAATGAATAATTATACAGAGGCTTTAAAATATGCAGATTTGGCATTGGCAGAAAATAATCAGTTGTATGATTGGGTTGCTTTTTATAATGCGAATAAAGCCATTATCGATGTACCAAATTCCTATACAACAGCAGTGTCTCCAATGGGGTATACTTATTCTGAAAATTACTTTTTTAGACACGGATCAAGCCGTTCATTAGGAAGAGAAACAAGTATACCAGTAGAAAGAGCAGCACGTTTTGAAACTGGAGATGCACGTTTAAAATCACGTTGGAAAATAAGAACGGTAGGAGCCGATACGTATTACTATTCAATATTATCTGGTATGTATAACTTTGCCGGAATTACAACTGTTGAGGTTTATTTGATTAAAGCGGAGTGTTTAGCGCGTGATAATAAAATCAGTGAGGCTTTAGCGATTTTAAATACAATTCGTAAAACTCGTATTCTTCCAGCATCTTATCAGGATATTTCAACGACGGATAAAACAACGGCTTTGAATGCTATTTTCAAAACAAAGAATAACGAACTTCTTAATACATTAACTCCTTATGCAGATGCTCGTCGTCTAAATGCGGAAGGTGTTTACAAATTTAGTTTAACAAAAGTAACAAACGGAACTACTTACACGTTAAAATCAGATTCTCATTTATGGACTTCGCCTTTCCCACAAGGAGCAACGCAAAATCCAGGAAACGGAACAATAACACAAAACGTATCTAAATAATAAACTTAAAAGCTTCCTGATTAGGAATTTTCGAAAGGGAAGCTTTTTTTAAAATATCAATCAAAAATGAATACAATTAAATTTAAAATTTTAGGATTCTGCCTTTGTTTGTTTATGATTTCAAACAATGGTCAGGCACAAAAGAAAAAGACAGCATCTGCAACGGCAGCAACATCTTATTCTATTGAAGGAAATATTACTGGACTTACAGACGGAACAGCTGTAAAATTGATTCCGGGCGCAACACATTCTTCTGAACTGCCAGTTGCTGAAACAACATTAAAAGAGGGAAAATTTACTTTCACAGGAAAATTAAAAGAACCTCGTTTTTTCTATGTTGTCTTTGGTAAAAGCAAAGGAACTATTTCTGTAATGGTCGAAAATTCAAAAATAAAAATTTCGGCGGCTGGTACTGTTTCAGATAAAGAGGGAGAATATATCACTTTTAAAGATGTAACAATATCTGGTTCTAAATCTCATGATTATTATGCTAAAGAAATCGCTTTTAAACAAGAATTACAAGCTGATTATGTAGAATATCATAAAGGAACTGAAAAAATAGCAGAAGCGTACGGTAAGGCAAGAGTCTCTGGAAATAAAAAAGCGATGGATTCAATCGGAAATTCTCCAGAATGGAAAGCGTTTGAAGCTAAAGAAAAAGCATTTTTCACGAAAGTAGAAACAAAAACTTCGGAGTTAATTGCAAAACATAAAAACAATTGGTGGGGACCATTTTTTATGATGACTTCATATAGTTATTTTACTCCAGAACAAAAGCCAATCTACGAACAGTTTTCAGATGCGGCTAAGAAAAGTTATTATGGTCAGGTTGTAGATAAAGATTTGAATCCGAAATCATTAGTAGGGACAAGTATTGCTAATTTTGGATTAAAAGATAAAGACGGAAAAACATTTAATGCAAAAGATATTGTTTCAGGAAAAAAATACATTTTGGTTGACTTTTGGGCTTCTTGGTGTGGTCCATGCCGAAAAGAAATTCCGAACCTAAAAACAGCTTATGCGGAATATGCGCCTAAAGGTTTTGAAATTTTAAGTGTTTCAATTGATAAAGACGAAAAAGCTTGGCAAAAAGCGCTTGGACAAGAAAATATGCAATGGCATAATCTTCTAGACGACGATAAAGTGAGCAAGTCATTTAATGTAAAAGCAATTCCAGCAACTTATTTAGTAGACGGTAAAGGTGTAATTATCGGAGAAAACTTGAGAGGTGCAGAATTAGAAGCTAAGCTTAAAGAACTTATGAAATCTTAGTATTTAGTTTTCAGTTTCAGTCGCAGTCGCAGTCACAGTCACAGTCACAGTCACGGTTTATTTTAATCATCCAGTTAATCACTGAAAACCGCGACAGAGACTGTGACTGAAGATTGAGACTGAAAACTAAAAAAAACATCGCAATCTTAACAATAAAAAAAATATAACATGAAAAAAACAATTTTAAAATCAGGATTGCTTGCTTTAGCGCTTGCAACGGCGGTGACTTCTTGCGCAAAGAAAGAAGGCTACACAATTAACGGAACAATTGCAGGATTAGATAAAGGAACTGTTTATCTGGAATATGCTGACGAAAAAGGAGATAAAAAAATCATTGATTCTGCTGAAGTAAAAGAAGGTGCATTTTCTTTTACAGGAAAAACAGGAGAGCCATTGTTTCATACCATTAAAATCAAAGGACAAGAATACGGAGCATATTTTCTTTTAGATAATGAAGAAATTAAAGTCGATGCTAAAAAGGATTCTATGTTTGTAGCAAAAGTAACAGGAGCTACACAAAACGGATTGTACAAATCGTACTACGATAACGAATTCAAAAAAATTCAAGCAGTTGCAGGTCCAATTTACAAATTATCGGATTCATTAACTCAAAATGGAAAAGTAAAACTGACGCCTGAACAACAAACCATGATGGACAAAAAATGGAAAGATCTTGGCACTTTTGCAGATGATCTTACAGATAAATTCATCAGAAAAAATAAAGATAATTTAGGAGGAGCATTAGTAATCGAAGACAGAATTGTTTCTTACGGAACTCCTGAAAAAGTAAAAGAATACTACGCTGTTTTATCTCCAGAAATCCAAAAATCATTCTACGGAAAAAAATTAAAAGCGTCAATTGACCTTAACGAAAAAACAGCAATTGGAGTTGTAGCACCTGAATTTTCTCAAACTGATGTAAACGGAAAAGTGGTGAAATTATCAGATTACAAAGGGAAATATGTTTTAGTTGATTTCTGGGCTTCTTGGTGTGGTCCATGTCGTAAAGAAAATCCAAATGTGGTTGTGGCTTACAAAACTTTCCACGACAAAGGATTTGACGTTTTAGGGGTTTCTCTTGACGATAAAAAGAATCTTTGGGAAAAAGCAATCGAAAAAGACGGTTTAACTTGGACACATGTTTCAGATTTAAAAGGATGGCAGAACGAAGCTGCTGTTTTATACGGTGTCAAAATGGTTCCAACCAACTACTTAATTGGACCTGACGGAAAAATCGTGGCTAAAAACCTTAGAGAAGCTGAATTACAATCTAAACTAAAAGAAATTTTCAGTAAATCATAAATAGTTCACAGTCTCAGTTTTCAGTTTTTAGTTAAACTGAGACTGAAAACTGAGACTGAAACTCACAAAAATCTCTCACAAAAAAATGAAAAAATACATCTTTCTGGGCTATTGCTCATTGGCTTTCTGTGCCCTTATGTCAGCGCAGGGAAAATCGGTTAACTTTAAGAAAATAAAAGAGTTAGGTGGAATTGAAGAATATTTGTACCAGCCAAATGGGATGAGTTTACTGCTTTTGCAGGACAATGCTTCTCCGGTTGCAACAGTACAAATTGTATATCGTGTAGGTTCTAAACATGAAGTTTTAGGAAACACCGGATCAACACACCTTTTGGAACATTTGATGTTTAAAGGAACCCCAACTTTCAACAAGAAAAACGGAAATACCATTACAGATGTGCTGCAAAATACAGGAGCACAGTTAAATGCAACAACATGGTACGACAGAACCAATTATTTTGAAACACTTCCAAGTGATAAAATCGAACTGGCACTTCAAATCGAAGCCGACAGAATGCGAAATTCGTTATTGACAAAAGAAGACAAAGAAGCCGAAATGACTGTGGTTCGCAACGAATTTGAAAGAGGCGAAAACAACCCGAACAGTTTATTGGATAAGGAAATCTGGGCGGCAGCTTATATTGCTCATCCATATCATCACTCTACAATTGGTTGGAAATCGGATATTGAAAAAGCACCAATTGAAGTTTTAAAGAATTTCTATAATACCTATTATTGGCCAGACAATGCGACTCTGACCATCATCGGAGATTTCAGAAAAGAAAATGTTTTTGAACTGATTGAGAAATATTTCGGAAAAATCACAAAAGCGCCGCATGTAATGCCACAGCCTTATACAGAAGAGCCACAGCAATATGGAGCACGTAAAATTGTGGTGAGAAAACCAGGAGAATTGGGCGTTGTAAACAAAGCCTATAAAATTCCAGGTGCTTTGCACGAAGATCTTCCCGCTTTAAATATTCTGGCTCAAATTATTGGGAATGGTCCATCGGCAATTTTGAACAAAACTTTCGTTGATACCCGTTTGGGAATTTATTCTTATGCCAGTGCAACGAACTTCAAAGAAGTGGGACTTTTCACGATTGGTGTCGGTTTTCCAACCACTTCGAAACATGAAGATATTGATTCTAAAATCAGTGAGGTTATAGCAAAAATCCAGAAGGAAGGAGTGACTCAGGATGAGGTAAACCGTGTAGTAGCAAAAATAAGCGCTCAGACTGTTTTAGCGCGTGATGGTTCTGGTGTAATTGCTTCGGCTTTGAATGAGGCAATCGCTTCGGGAGATTGGACAGACTACATTACAGGAGTTGACCGATTGAAAAAAGTAACTCCGGCAGATGTTTTGCGCGTTGCAAACCAATATTTGGTAGAAGACCAAAGTACAACTGGTTATTTTATTCCAAAACAATCGGGATCTCAAAATCAAAAGACAGCTCAGGCAGGAAAGTTTATGCCTGAAAACGGACCATTTTATTACAGACATTCAGAAGATGGGCATTTGCATGAAGAAAGTTCAGCGGCTGTTTCTTCATCAGTAAAAAATATACTTACAGAAGCTGAATCATTAGAAACTACAATTGAAAAAACGGCTTCTGCTTTTAAAAGAGAAAAAGTTTCTGGAATTGATGTGGTTTCTGTAAAAACTTCAGCAAAAGATTTTGTGACTGTTGCAGCGAGTATTTCACTTGGAAATTATGCCAGCGAAAGCAAAAATGATATGATTCCGGCTTTAACAGCTTCAATGCTGTCAAAAGGAACAACGCTTAACGACAAATTCAAATTCTCAGAAAAACTGCAGAAATTAGGCGTAACATTAAATGTAAACGCCTCAGCCTTCAAA
>NZ_DASWYK010000137.1:0-10983 GCF_036405015.1 Flavobacterium sp.
CTTGACAACAGGTTTTTTCATAATTTTGGTTTGTTTTGATTAATACTATTCGAGTGTATTTTAAGAAACATCATAAATTACTCTTTACAGAGAGTGATTTACAATTCGTAAGTGTCGAAGATGTTACAGCATATTCGGCACTTTTTTTATGCAATTATTTTCTACATAGGCGGTTATCTCTTTATTTTAGTTTTAGACATTCAGTTTAATTTTGGTTTTTTTATTCTTTATTTTATTGAATTTACGTCTCTCTAGTTACAGCCAGAAGTCGTAATTACAATTTGATTTCCATTCATTTCATAATTTGTATCGTTGCCAATACTTTTACAAATAATTTTAAGTTTTTCAGCTAGTGGCTGATCGCTCAATGACGTCGTTAATCGACAATCTTTTAATTTATCATGAGGAAAATCAATATCTACTAAATAAGCTTGTTCTATTGTTTCAAGAATTTGCGCTACTGGAATATCAGTAAACTCAAAACTCAATTGTTCAATATTGGTTACACTGTTTACCAAAACTGGATCTACAGTAATATTTGTAATTTTGTTAAAGACAAACTCTTTTCGAGCAAAACGAACTGCCTGATTAGGAAGCAAAACAATCTCATCGTTTTCAACAGAACCAGCAAGCTCATTTGATTTTACCCTAACTTTACCGGTGCGAACAAGAACTTCAACATTTTGTTGATCAGGATAAGCTTTAATTCTAAAACTAGTTCCTACCACTCTAGTCACAATTTCGTTAGCATAAACGAAAAAAGGTTTTTTAGGATTTTTACTAATTTCAAAGAAACCTTCGCCGGATAAATAAACCTTTCTTTCGTTTCCGGTAAAGATTTTAGGATAACTTAATTTACTATTTGGCTGTAACAATACTGAGCTACCATCGGATAAAGTAATAATTTGAGATTTTTCGGTATTGTTAGTCTGTTCAACTAAACCTTCATTATTCTCTTCAACTAATTCTTTATAGGTAACGACATTGTCAGTTGGTAAAATATCACTTTTAAAAAACCAAGTTGAAAAAACACCAACCAAAACTGCTGCCGCAATACCACTGATCCAGTATCGTTGTATTTTAAGTTTTCTAATATCTGAAGTTTCTTGAGAAATTGCTTCTCTCTGTGCAATTTTATGCCAAGTCTCTTGTAAAGCTTCATGGACTTGGCTGGAAGATAATTTTGAATCTGGAACTTTCATGGCTAATAATAAAAGCCTTGCATCTTCGACAAGTTTTGCCCTTTGAAGATTTTCTAAAGTCCATTCTTCCCAACCTTGTTCATCAACTTTGGATAAGATCCATAATTGAAAAGATTCATCAGCTAAGAAGTCTTCTATTTCGGTATATTGATTACGTTTTTGCATCTTATTATTAAGGTTACAAAAACATAGAGGACAGTTTTTATATTATATACTCACTTATTTAAGATTTTTTTTTGATTTTTTCTTAAAAAATTACAAAAGCCCTGAAGATATAAGGATTAGCAAAGGAATACTTCCCTTCCATTCTTTACGAAGACTTAACAATCCGCGATGTAACAAGTTATTTGCCGATTGATAATTGACATCTAAAAGATCAGCAATTTGATCCACGCTTAGTCCTTGATGGTAACGAAGATACAAAGCCTCTTTTTGACGACCTGGCAAATCATTAAGTAATTTATTTAAGTATAATACACGTTCTGCAGTTACTTCATCTTCTACGAGATCATTCTCTATAGAAAAGTCAAATAAAAACTCTAAAACTTCTGTAGTTGTTGTTTTTTTAAAAACATGATCTCTTTCATGCAAACGTGCAATTCTTTTTCTAACACTAGAAAGTAGATATGCTTTTACAATCACATTATCCTGTAGCGAATTACGATATAGCCAAATATCAGCGAAAACATCTTGAATACAGTCTTGCACTTTTTCAGCAAAAGGACAAAGTGAATTTCCATAATTAATTAAATCGCGATAATATTTCTCAAAAAGTAAAGAGAATGATCTTTCATCACCATTTTTAAGATTATTCCACAGAATAAAATCATCTAATACTTTGTTTTTTAAAATCTGGCTCATAACTTAAAAACATTGAGGCGTAAATAAATCAAATCATCAAAAGAAATAATATTCTAAAAACGATAATCAATTAATTACAATGATTAAAAAATTGGGTTCCTACAGTTAATTTTTTTACGAAAAAATAATGCATACTAAATCTTAATTTAACAAAAATTAAACAAGATTTTTACATGCGTAAAGCATTCAATCCATATAAAAATGAATCAAATTTTAACATTATTTTTTGTTTTTGTGTGATAAATATAGAAAAGGAAATAATAAAAACCCAATAATTACAAAAAAAATAAGACTTTTTCTAAATTCATCAATATTTGCGGTATTTTTTTTACTTAATCTTAAATTTACCATATGTTAAATTTTAATTAACTAAATCAGGTTTCTCCGTTTCTAATTCGCCAACTTTTTTTAAACTTGGAAAACGCTCTTACAAAAATGAAATAAAAAAAAGCATAGATAAATAGCTTAAAGAAAACATAAATCTCTAAACGCTTTAAAAAAAGAAAGCCTTGCTGATTATTCCAGCAAGGCTCTTTTTTTAATATATTTTGAATTAGCTTAGAAAGCTACATTCCATCTTGGTAATTTCTCATTTTCATCTAAGAAATTTTGTAAAACCTGTCCTTCAACAGCAGTTGGGATTGCTTTTACATCAGCTGTAAAAGTTTCATACCAAACGACTTCAAGTTCAGAAATGTTTTCTAATTTCATTTGAGCTGGCCACGAATATTTTCTTCCTGTTTTTGCAAATTGATGTCCGTTTACGATTTTATCATAAAGTCCACCATTTTTGCTTTTTAAAGTTCCATCATTCTGAACAGTTCCTGTTGAACCAACCATGATTAATTCTTTTTCCGCGCCTTCAACAGCATAAACCACAAAAATTCCAGCACTTCCTTCTGGAGCGTTACAAACTTGCTCTAAACTATCTTCAATTGTAAAAGTAAAGCTATTGCTTACTTTAAATTTTTCTAAATCTTTACTCATATTTTCTATTCTAGCTTCTAAGATACTGAGGTTCTAAGATGCTAAGTTTTTTCTAAATATACCTCAGTTTTTAAAATGTAAAAAAGTCTCAACTAATAATTGAGACTTTTTTGAATTTATTATTTCGAGACTTGAAGATTATCCAAGTACTTCTTTTACTTTTTTACCAATTTCAGCTGGTGAATCAACAACGTGAATTCCGTTGTCTCTCATAATTTGTTTTTTAGCAGCAGCTGTATCGTCAGAACCACCAACAATAGCACCTGCATGCCCCATTGTTCTACCAGCAGGAGCAGTTTCTCCAGCGATAAAACCAATAACTGGTTTACGGTTACCATCAGCTTTTACCCATTTAGCAGCATCAGCTTCTAATTGACCTCCAATTTCACCAATCATAATGATTGCTTCAGTTTCTGGATCATTCATTAATAATTCAACAGCTTCTTTAGTTGTAGTTCCAATAATTGGATCTCCACCAATTCCGATAGCTGTAGTGATTCCTAAACCTTGTTTTACAACTTGATCAGCAGCTTCATAAGTTAAAGTTCCTGATTTAGAAACGATACCAACTGTTCCTTTTTTGAAAACGAAACCTGGCATAATACCAACTTTAGCTTCACCTGGAGTAATTACACCTGGACAGTTTGGACCAATTAATCTAGAATTTCTTTCTTTAACATAATTATTTGCTTTAATCATGTCTGCTACAGGAATACCTTCTGTAATAGCAATAATTACTTTAATTCCTGCATCAGCAGCTTCCATAATTGCATCAGCAGCAAAAGCTGGCGGAACGAAAATGATAGATGTATCAGCTCCAGCCTGATCTACAGCATCTTTTACTGTATTAAAAACCGGACGGTCTAAATGGCTTGTACCACCTTTTCCTGGAGTTACACCTCCAACAACATTAGTACCGTACTCAATCATTTGAGAAGCGTGGAAAGTTCCTTCGCTTCCTGTAAATCCCTGAACAATTATTTTGGAATCTTTATTAACTAAAACACTCATGATATATATTTTATGTAAGTTTTTAAATTGTGTTGCAAAAATAAGGTTTTGTAATGTATTTTGCCTCTTTTATTGTCAAAAAAATATTAAGAAAATTGACTCATCTGATAACCTTTGTAAAGTTTATCATCTTTGATCTGCCAAATAGTTGCAAAATGAGCCAAAAGCATTTCTTCTCTCGGATTCTCAATTGTTTTTACAAAATGAGAATAACGCACTGACACTAAATCATCCTCACTAATAATATGACTAATCCTAACTTTGGAGCGCACATAAGCACGACTAAGCTCATTGGCCATTTCAATAATTGAGTCATAATCCATTTGGATTAAACCTTTACTACTGTTCCATTCTAGTGTCACCTCAGGATGCAGATATGTTTTTAAAATTTCACTATCAATTAAGGCATCTGACTTATAAAATTTCTGAACAAACTCTTTAATAGACATATTACTTCAATTTATTTAAAATTTCAGGAATTTTCTTAATATTGGCAAGCTGTTTTAATTTTTCTCTAGATTCTTCAATTGGAGTACCAAAATATGATTTCCCTCCTTCAACTGATTTTGTAACACCAGTTTGTCCCATTACCACAGCTTTTGAGCCTATCGTAATACCACTAGTCGTTCCTACCTGACCCCACATTGTCACTTCATCTTCAATAACAACACAACCTGCAATACCTGTTTGTGAAGCAATTAAGCATTTTTTTCCAATAACAGTATCATGGCCAACATGAACCTGATTATCTAATTTTGTTCCTTCTCCAATAGTGGTATCTCCGGTAACTCCTTTGTCAATTGTACAAAGTGCGCCAATACCTACATTGTCTTCAATAACTACTCTTCCACCAGAAATTAATTGATCAAAACCTTCTGGGCGTTTTTTATAGTAAAAAGCATCTGCCCCTAAAATTGTACCTGCATGAATAATTACATTATCACCAATTACAGTATGATCGTAAATGGAAACATTAGAATGAATTAAACAATTTTTTCCAATTTTAACGTGATTACCAACAAAACTATTAGGTTGAATTACAGTTCCCTCTCCTATTTCTGCAGTAGCCGAAATAGCAACATTTGCAAATTGAAAAGGTTTAAAATGTTTTGTTAAAACATTGAAATCTCTAAACGGATCATCAGAAATTAAAAGTGCTTTTCCTTCAGGACATCCTACTTCTTTATTTATCAAAACAATAGTAGCAGCCGATTGCAAAGCTTTATCGTAGTATTTTGGATGGTCAACAAAAACAATATCTCCAGGCTCAACGACATGTATTTCGTTCATACCTAAAACCTGAAAGTCTTTGTCGCCAATAAATTTGCAATTAAGCAAATTTGCAATTTCTTGTAAAGAATGACTCTTTGGAAATCTCATATATTATAATTAGAAAATTTGTCAATCAGAAAATGAGTCAATTAGAATATGAATATACAAAATTTTGTCGATTCACAAATTATCTAATTGACTCATTGTCAAATTTATCTTAATTAAAAAACTATTCTTTTACACGCTCCATGTAAGAACCTGAAGCTGTATCAATTTTAATTTTATCTCCTTCGTTGATGAACAACGGAACGTTGATATTTGCTCCTGTTTCTACTGTAGCATTTTTTGTTGCATTTGTAGCAGTGTTACCTTTTACACCAGGCTCAGCATAAGTAACTTCTAAAATTACAGAAGCTGGCATATCAACTGAAAGTGGCAAATCAGTTTCTGTGTTGATTTGAACCATTACATTTGTTCCTTCTTTTAACAAATCTGGAGCATCCAAAATGTTTTTGTTTAAAGAAATCTGCTCGAATGTCTCGGCATTCATAAAGTGAAATTCATCACCTTCTGGATATAAAAACTGGAATGTATGTGTTTCAACACGAATAACGTCAATTTTATGACCTGCTGAGAAAGTATTATCTAATACTTTTCCAGAAGTTAAACTTTTCAGTTTTGTTCTTACGAAAGCTGGACCTTTTCCAGGTTTTACGTGAAGAAATTCAATAATTTTATAAATATCGTGATTAAATTTAATACACAATCCGTTTCTAATATCTGATGTAGATGCCATTTTGTTTTTATTTTAGATTTTAGAGTGCAAATTTTAGATTCATTGAAACTTAAAATCAACACATTTTTTAATGTTTTTTTATTCTCCAGTTTAGAAATCTAAAATCAGAAATCTAAACTCTAAAATTAATAGTTTCCTGAGTAACCTTTCATAATTCCTCGAGAAGAATTTCTGATAAAATCAAGAATTTCATCTCTTTCAGGAGTTGCCTCCATTTCAGCTTCAATAATACTTAAAGCTTGAGTTGTATTGTAATTCTTTTGGTATAAAATTCTATAGATTTCCTGAATTTCTCTAATTTTTTCAGTACTGAATCCCCTTCTTCTTAAACCAACAGAGTTGATCCCAACATAAGATAAAGGTTCTTTTGCCGCTTTTGTGTAAGGAGGAACGTCTTTTCTTACCAAAGATCCACCAGAAATCATAGCATGATCTCCAATGTGAATGAATTGGTGAATTGCCGCTAAACCACCAATTACAGCATGATTTCCAACTACTACGTGACCTGCCAAAGCAACACCATTCACAATAATAGCATTATTTCCGATCTCACAATCGTGCGCAATGTGTGCATAAGCCATTACTAGACAATTATTTCCAATAACAGTTTGACCAGAAGCAATTGTACCTCTGTTTATAGTAACACATTCTCTAATAGTACAATTATCACCAATAATCGCAAGAGAATCTTCACCTCCGAATTTCAAATCTTGTGGCACTGCAGAAATTACAGCTCCTGGAAAAATATTGCAATTTTTTCCAATTCGAGCTCCTTCCATAATGGTCACGTTTGAACCAATCCAAGTACCATCACCAATAACAACATTATTGTGAATTGTTGTAAATGGCTCTATTACAACGTTTTTAGCGATTTTCGCGCCAGGATGAACATATGCTAATGGTTGATTCATCTGTATGTTTTATATTTTTAATTAAAATATTCTAATTTGAGGCAACAAACCTAAACAATAAATTTGATAATTTATTATTGTTTTCTTGCAATTTGTGCCATTAATTCTGCCTCAGTTACCAATTTACCATTTGCATAAGCGTTTGCCTGCATATGACAAATCCCTCTTCTGATAGGAGAAATCAACTCACATTTAAAGATTAAAGTATCACCTGGCAATACTTTGTGTTTAAATTTAACATTATCAATTTTCATGAAATATGTCAAATAATTTTCAGGATCTGGAACTGTACTTAAAACTAAAATTCCTCCTGTTTGTGCCATCGCTTCTACAATTAAAACTCCAGGCATTACTGGTGCTTCTGGAAAGTGTCCTACAAAGAAATTTTCGTTCATAGTAACATTTTTCAAACCTACCACATGACGATCAGACATCTCGATAATTCTGTCAATCAACAAAAATGGTGGTCTGTGAGGAAGCATAGACATAATTTTATGAATATCCATCAACGGTTCTTGATGTAAATCATAAGTTGGAACATGATTTCTCTGTTCTATTTTTATAATTTTTGCCAGTTTTTTAGCAAATTGAGTATTTACAAAATGTCCTGGTTTATTTGCAATAATTTTTCCCTGAATACGAACTCCAATTAGAGACAAATCTCCAATAACGTCAAGCAATTTATGTCTTGCAGCTTCGTTTGGATAGTGTAATGTTAGGTTATCTAAAACACCATTTGGTTTTACAGAAATTTCATCTTTACCAAATGCCTTCTTTAAATTCTCCATTGTAGACTCAGAAATTTCTTTGTCCACATACACAATTGCATTATTTAAATCACCACCTTTAATTAAGCCATTTTCTAATAATGACTCTAATTCGTGTAAGAAACTAAAAGTTCTTGAGTTTGCAATTTCTTGTTTAAAATCTGATAAACTTTTAAGTGTAGCATTTTGTGTACCTAAAACTTTTGTACCAAAATCTACCATTGTAGTAACCTGATATTCGTCGCTTGGCATTACAAGAATTTCGCTTCCTGTAGCTTCATCAGTAAATGAAATAACTTCTTTTACTACATAAACATTACGGCTTGCGTCTTGTTCTTCAATACCAGCTTTTTCAATAGCTTCAACAAAATATTTTGATGAACCATCCATAATTGGAAGTTCAGAGGCATTCAATTCAATAATAATATTATCCAAATCACAACCAACTACTGCAGCTAAAACGTGTTCTGGAGTTTGAATTTTTACTCCTAATTTCTCAAGATTTGTTCCTCTTTGAGTATTAACAACATAATTAGCATCAGCTTCAATCACTGGTTGACCTTGCAAATCTACTCTTACAAAAGTGAAACCATTATTAACGGGAGCAGGTTTAAAAGTCATTGTAACTTCTTTTCCAGTATGCAATCCAACTCCTGTTAGTGAAATTTCATTTTTGATGGTTTTCTGTTTAACCATTATTTCCATTTTTTGGGTTTATTATTATTTGTTTCTTTAATTCTTCAACTTGAGCCACAATTTTCGGCAAATTCTTAAAATGAACATACGATTTATTAAAGTCTGTATATCCAAGTGATGGAGTTCCTTGTAGAACTTCGTCGTCTTTAATGTTTCTTGCAACTCCTGATTGTGCCTGAAGTCTAACATTATTACCAATAGTCAAGTGACCTGCGATTCCTACTTGCCCGCCAATCATACAATTCTCGCCTATTTTTGTAGAACCCGCAACACCACTTTGTGCAGCAATAACGGTATTTCTTCCTATTTCTACGTTATGAGCAATCATAATCTGATTGTCTAACTTTACACCTTTTCTAATAATTGTAGAACCAAGAGTTGCTCTATCAATTGTAGTATTAGCGCCAACATCTACATTATCTTCAATAATAACGTTTCCAATTTGAGGCACTTTGCTATATTCTCCATTTTCATTTGGAGCAAAACCGAAACCATCAGCTCCAATGATTACTCCTGAATGAATCGTACAATTATTACCAATAACCGTTTCTGAGTAAATTTTAGCACCAGCAAAAATGAAAACATTATCACCAATTACGACATTATCACCAATAAAGCTATTTGGATAAATTTTGACATTATCGCCTAAAACCACATTCTGACCTATATAACTAAAACTTCCTAAATATAGATTCTCACCATATTTAGTCCCTTCAGACATGAAAGACTGAGGCTCGATGCCAGTTTTGTTTAATTTTACTTGATTATAAAAATGTAAAAGTTTAGAAAATGCCGCATAAGCATCTTCTACTTTTATTAAAGTAGTAGTAATATCCTGTTCAGGAATAAAGCTATCATTAACAATTGTTACTGTTGCTTTTGTTGTATATATATAATTGATATACTTTGGATTAGCCAAAAAAGTAAGCGATCCATCTTCCCCTTCTTCGATTTTAGAAAGCTTAGAAACTTCTGCATTGGGATTCCCAACAACTTCTCCTTCTAAAATTCCTGCTATTTGTTCTGCTGTAAATTTCATCGCGACAAAAATATAAAAAATAGGTTTTAAATGTTAATTTTAGATAAGTTGTTTTGGGAAACAGATATAATATTTTGTTACCAATTTAGATAACGATTTCAAATTCAGCTGGTCAGAAGCTTCAACAACATCTTCAATTGTCTTATCTTTTTTCAAAATTCGAATAGGTTCCGCTTCTTTACTGTAGGCTTGGTTTTTAATTTTTCCTCTAAAAATAAAATAACCAGCATCTAATTGCGAAATATGATGTAGGCTGGCAAACTTTTCTATAAGAGATTGAGATTCTTCCATTGAAACTTTCTCAGCACTCATTTTTATTTTAAGCAAATCTCGATTTATGATCATTTTACTTAAAGTACTTAAAACAAAATCGTCATTTCTTTGCCAAGCTTTTAAGGCGCTTATAATATCAAAATCGTCTAATTGTGAGAACAAATCTAATTTTTCAGCATCAAAATTCTCAATCGTTATTTTGTTATGCATAAAATAAGAAAGTGGTTCACTACACGGAAGATTAATACCTTTTAGTATTAATTCTTTAGCTCTTTTCAGAACTTTCATTAAAATCAATTCGGCTACTAAACTTGTCTTATGCAAATAGGCTTGCCAGTACATTAACCTTCTCGAAAGCAGAAATTTTTCTACAGAATAAATCCCTTTTTCTTCAATAACTAAAACATCGTTTTCAACATTCATCATCTGAATCAAACGTTCAGAATTTACATTTCCTTCTGCGACTCCAGTATAAAAACTGTCACGTTTTAAGTAATCCATTCTATCCATATCCAACTGACTTGAAATCAATTGCAACATGAACTTTCTATGATATTCACCTTTAAAAACCTGAATCGCCAAACTTAATCTTCCATCAAATTCTTCATTCAACTGATTCATAAACAATAACGAAATAGCTTCGTGATGTACATCTTCAACGATACTTCTTTCCATTGCATGAGAAAAAGGACCATGCCCAATGTCATGCAATAAAATGGCGATTAAAAGAGCATTTTCTTCTTCTTCGGAAATTATAACATCTTTAAAACGAAGTGTATCAATTGCTTTTTTCATCAAATGCATACATCCTAAAGCGTGGTGAAAACGAGTATGATTCGCTCCTGGATACACCAAATACGACAATCCCATTTGAGAGATTCTGCGCAAACGTTGAAAATAAGGATGCTGAATTAAATCGTAAACCAACTCATTCGGAATCGTTATAAAACCATATATAGGATCGTTGAATATTTTAAGTTTGTTGATCTGAGTCACTAGTGCGTTATTTTTTTAGGTCAACAAATATAAGTAAATAAGTATAAAGACATTGGAGTTTTTTATTTAAAAATCAAACTCAAAATTATTATGATTATCAATAAAATACACTTAAAATTGTTAAAATTCAAAATAAAATCAGTGCTCAACTTTGGTAATTTTATACTATTTT
>NZ_DASWYK010000138.1:0-2765 GCF_036405015.1 Flavobacterium sp.
TGATTAGCAATAGCAATGATTTTGCCCATTTATTTTCTGAATTTTGAACCGTAAAAATACAATTATGTATGGTTTTTGAAAATCTATTTTGTTAACATTTGTGAAAGTTTGCTCAATCGTTGTTTGGTGGGTGTTTGCTACAAAATAATTTAAGTTATTAATGAAATTATGAGAGACATTCTAGTTGGTTTAGTTAGTATTCTTGCTATAAAAAGGCAGAAAGCAAAATTTGGCTTGAAGAAAGTGCCTTGTTTTTTAATTTAATGAAGACTTAAAATAGATGGATTTTATTAAAAAAACATTGTTCATAAAAAAAATGAGTAAGTGGTTTACGTGTTCTAGTTTGATTGATTCATGGTTGTTTTATTAGCCATCTTTTTGTTTAAGATGTTGTTTTTGTAATATTATTTATATGAAAAACTGAGTCTTGTATAGTTTTTGATAAGAAAATTGAAAATGTAAACTACCATTAAGGTTAGAGATTATCGCTATTTTAGACTTCCTGAAAAACTACAGAAATTACAAACTATCTAACCACAAAATCAAAAATTTTATGAGTAAAAAAATGATTGATGTGCTCGCATCTTTTGTGTGTGTACTTATTCTATGCAGTTTTGTTTCGGCTTATTCGATGAACGAAAAAGCACAAGGAAACAAAATAGAACGAAAAATTATCTATAATAAGAACAAGCGAAGCATAACCTTGTCATGGTCGTCTTTTGGTTCTTCTGGAAATTATATCATTATACGTGGGGGAAGTCGTTTAGCGTCTGAATCTGTTTTGGTAGGATCTACTTCTAAATTAATATTTACAGATAATAAACCAAACGCAGATAAATATGAGAATTATTATAAAGTTACCCGAAACGATATGACCATAATAATTTCACTTGAAAATCAGATTTTTGGTGACAATATGTATTTCTATGATAGGAAATATGAGAAAGCAGAAACAGCCCGTAATGAGATTAATTCACATTTTGGTAGCGTAGGTTTGGGTGGCGCAAATGGCGAGTGGACAACAAAACGTCAGGCATATTATTTTAAGCCAAATATTAATGGACAAACCTATGATTCTGGTGGTTCTGGTTCTGCATCTTCGACAGAAGCAAACGCGATAGAATTAGGATTTTATTCGCATATTGGAGGTTTAGGAAAATTGCCCTCCGATGTTAAATTGGGAGCGATATTTACTAGACCTCATCTTTCTGGTGGAGCAAATGCTACTTGTACTTTTTGGCGTTCTGTTGAGAATGTAGAAGTAATGCGTGATTTTTCGTGGACAGTTTCGCAGTCAACTAGCGCAAGAAGATTGCTGATTAAAAGTACTTCGAAATACATTTCGGATATTGGAGATACAAATTTTTGGGGTAGTGGTGGCTTTATTGCCGATACTCATTATACAACTAATAGACCAAACTGGGGCGGGCAACAGCAATGGTACACCCGAAATACGATTTTTCCTTTAGGATCAGGAAATATGGGCGGTTCATACAATATGGTTTGGCAAGGTTGTGTAAATCAGCCGCAAGAAAATGAGTCTAATACTTCAATTTCCACAACTCCAATTATTAGAGAAAAACCATTTCTTTTTATTGATAAAGATGGAGATTATAAAGTATTTGTTCCAGCCTGGCAAAAAGATAGACTAGGAGTTTCTTGGTCAGCTACAGATATGGGGAAAGGTGAAATTCAGGATTTGCTTAGACATTGGTATGTTACCAAAGAAGGAGATACAAATGTTGAAATAAATTCAGCATTAAAAGCAGGTAAAAATATATTTTTCACTCCAGGGCATTATTCTTTAGACGCTCCGATTCAGGTGAATAGAAAAGATGCAATATTGTTAGGTGCCGGCATCGCTTCTGTAACTTTGGAACCGACTGAGAAAAATACTTGGGGTTGTGTTTATGCTGATGATAAAGATGGAATTATCATTGCCGGACTTTTAATGGATTCATTTAATAGTACAACGTATCAAATTAGAATTGGTAACGAAGGAGCAAATACAAGTCATGCCGTAAATCCTATTCTGTTTTCAGATATCACATGCAGAGTAGGTGGGGTTCAGTCGAAGAATATTCAGATACAGGTTTCTATGCAGATCAACAGTAATAATGTTGTAGGAGATCACTTTTGGTTGTGGCGCGCTGATCATGGTTCACAGAAAGGTGGAGATGCGCGTTGGACAAGAGATAGATGTAAAAATGGACTTATTGTTAAAGGAAATGATGTTACACTTTATGCTTTATTTGTTGAACATTTTCAAGAATATGAAGTTCTATGGTTGGGAGAACGTGGAAAAACTTATTTCTTTCAGAACGAACCGCCATACGATGCTCCAAATCAAAAAAGTTGGAGTAGTCAGGGAGGCAGTGTTGATGGTTATGCAGCTTTTAAAGTTGCAAATACTGTAAAAGAGCACCATACTACAGGGATGGGATCTTATGCGGTTTTTACTGGAACAGACGGAAATGTCAATAAGAAAAACGGATTTGAAATACCCAATAGTCCAAATGTGAAATTGGAGAAAATGTGTATTACCCGTTTTGCAGGTTCTGGAAACATTCAAAATGTTATTAATAGTACTGGCGGAAGTACAGCGACAGGAACTAAACGTGTGGCATTATATAATAATAAAGAAGGTACGCAACCTTTTGATGAAGAATTTGTTTTGCCAAATAGAGAATCTTATCCTTCTTATATAAGTATGGAGAAATAATAAGAGCGATTTTTTTTTTTTTTTTTTTTTTTTTTTTTTTTTT
>NZ_DASWYK010000139.1:0-10995 GCF_036405015.1 Flavobacterium sp.
GCTTTAGGAGAATTTTTAGAAATTCCGCAATCAATTTTAACAGCTGCACCTACAGACGGATTATTTGGAGACAATCGTACAGATGAGGATCAATTGGGAGCAAGTTATGATGAATTAGAATGGGCAATGTTAGCCGCGGAGTCAGGAAAGACGGCATCTGATTTTGAAGGAAGAGAAAAATCTGTCTTCGAAATTTATAAACGATTAAACACCAGTAACAAGCATAAAATGGAAGCAATTCCTGTGTGTGAAATACCAAAAACGTTAAAATAATTTTTTTTAACATTTGTCAGCTATAAACTACAGAATTTATTTATTAATTTTACAGTTCCAAAAACATGAACAATTCTAAAAAAGGTAAAAATTATGATTAAAGTATGTCTAGCAGACAATCATCCTGTTACGCACTTTGGCGTTAAGTCTTATTTTAAAGACCACGATCAAATTTCAATTGTTGCCAATGTCGGCAATTTTTCAATGGTTAGAGATATTCTTCAGACGAAGGAAATCGACATTCTAATATTAGATTTAGAGTTAGAAGGTCTTTCAAGTATCTTTGAAATCAAATCAATCCTGAAAAATTTCCCAAAAACAAAAATTGTTATTTTCAGTGATCTTGCGGAGCAAATGTACGCTCCAAACGCTATTAAAGCAGGAGTTTCCGGGTATGTACACAAAACAGAAAAACTAGAAACACTAGGACATTCTATTATTAAAGTACAAGAAGGAAAAATCATCATCAACGAAACAGTACGCAAAAACATGGCCCTTATTGCGAAACAAAGCAAAAGTGAGCGTCTGTACAGAAAACTTTCTAACCGTGAAATCGAGGTTTTACGTTATTTAAGTGATGGTAAGAAAAACAATGAAATCTCTAAAATCTTAAACCTGAACGAAAAAACGATCAGTACTTACAAATTAAGATTATTGACTAAATTAAATGTTACTAATTTAGTTGACTTAGTAAACAAAGCTAAGACTTTAGAAATTATTTAATTCTAAATCGGAAAACTTAAGATTTAAGTTTCTCGAAACCTTTTATAAAACTCTATCTTTTTGATATCTCAAATAGATAGAGTTTTTTCTTTTTAGTGATATGGAACTACTACGCGACCTAATTTCTTCGAAAAATTATTCAACAGTTTAGAATAATCCACAACCATACCTAAAACTTCCGAATTATCTTCTTGCGGATCATTCAAAAGTGAATTTTTCAATTCTGCAATAATTCCAGAAACCAAATACCATCGCATCGAAAAAATAGTATCTGAAACATTCTGTTCTATGGTTTCACTTTTATGTTTAGGAAAAATATTCTGGCCTTCCCAATTGTGAATGGTCAATCTTTCATCTTCCATCAAAATATTGGTTACTTCCTGAGCAAATTCAGGTTCCAAATGCATCAAATATTTATCTAAACTAAAAGTCTCATTCTGGTTATAGAAATCAATAATATTACTGTAAATATTTTGAAATAAAGCATTAGATAATTCTACCTCATCTTCCTGAAGACTTAAATATATTTTTTGAAATACTTTATATTCTCGTTTTTCAGAAACTTCTTTTACATTCCCTTCTTCATCGGCTTTTAAATAAACGTCTTCAAAGTTTTCTACGACACTTCCGTATAAAAGAAGAATTTCAATAATTTTTCTTTCAAAGCCATCCAAAATATTAACCTTTTCTGCTTGTGGTACTTCTGGAGGATAACCATAATCACCAGGATAATCATCTGGCGGTCCTGTTCTTGGATCTTCTGGATCTCCTCCTGAAAACGTACCTCCTTGTGGAGGCTGATTTCTAACAACTTCAAAAGGTCTTTGTTCTTGTTTTTGCTTTTTGTTAGCGTCAGCAATATCTTTTTGAATCAGCTGTGCTAATGTACTCGTCAAAACCTGCTCCGAAATATCCATAATACGCGCACATTCCTGAATATACACTTCTCGTTGAATACGATCTGGTATTTTAGAAATACTCGCTACCATATCACGAATCAAATCGGCTTTTTTTATGGGATCGTTTTTTGCTTCACCCATTAAGATCGAAGCTTTAAACTGTATAAAATCTTTACTGTTTTCTTCTAAATAAGAAACCAATGCATCATGCGAATTCTTACGGGCAAAACTATCAGGATCTTCTCCCTGAGGGAAAGAACAAACACGAACATTCATACCCTCCTCCAAAATCAAATCAATTCCTCGAATAGCCGCTCTTAAACCTGCTGCATCTCCATCAAAAAGAACTGTAATATTTCGTGTCAAACGGTTTATTAAACGAATTTGATCTGGAGTTAAAGCTGTTCCAGATGAAGCCACGACATTTTCTATTCCTGCCTGACTAAACTGAATCACATCGGTATACCCTTCAACTAAATAACAGTTGTTTTGTTTTGCAATGGATTGTTTTGCATGATAAATTCCGTAAAGCACTTTACTTTTATGGTAAATATCACTTTCTGGTGAATTCAGATATTTTGCCGCTTTTTTATCATTGGTTAAAATACGTCCCCCAAAACCTAAAACACGTCCCGACATACTTTGAATCGGAAACATCACACGGCCTTTGAATCGATCAAACGGACGATCTTCTCTTGGAATGGTTAAACCTGTACTTTCTAAAAACTCTAATTTATATCCTTTTCCAAGGGCTTCTTTCGTCAAAGCATCCCAGGTTTCTGGAGAATATCCTAAATTGAATTTTTTAATCGTTTCGTTTGTAAATCCTCTTTCTTTAAAATAAGATAAACCAATTGCTTTTCCTTCTTCAGAATTAATCAAAACATCCTGAAAATATTTGGCAGCAAATTCAGAAACTAAATACATACTTTCACGAAGATCTGTGTTTGCTTTTTCAGCTTCGGATTGCTCGGTTTCTTCTATTTCAATATTGTACTTTTTTGCTAAATATCGAATAGCTTCGGGATAAGTAAACTGTGAATGTTCCATTAAGAATTTAACGGAATTACCTCCTTTTCCTGTACTAAAATCTTTCCAGATTCCTTTTGCAGGCGAAACCATAAAGGAAGGAGAACGCTCATCTGAGAACGGACTCAAACCTTTAAAATTACTTCCTGCGCGTTTTAAATTCACAAAATCGCCAATAACCTCCTCTACGCGAGCAGTTTCAAAAACAGAATCTATGGTAGTTTGTGAAATCAAAATGTATTCAAATTTTAAAAGTTGAGAGCTTGCAAAAATACGTAAATCTTGTTGGAATTTTTATCATTTTAAATCAAAAAAAGCATCCCAAAATGAGATGCTCTTTACTAACTAAACTTAATTTTATTCTTAATTGAAATCGAAGCGAATACCTAACGAAATATTGTTCTCGTCTACCACATTGTTCTTAAATATTGGATTTAAATCATATTTTAAATACAGGCTTGTTGCTTTATATCCTATATAAGTACTTAATCCATAAACAAAATTATTTACATTATAATCGCCTTTTGTTTTTTGAGTGGTTTTATAATCATTGTCTTCATATTTTAAAATCTGTTTTGATTTTACATTGACTCCTGTATAACCTCCAAATCCCATTCTAAATCCTTTGTGCGTTCTGTAATAACTTTTCCCGTCATGATTTCCGTCTTTCGAAAAATCAAATTCTAAATGAACAGGAACTACCAAATACACATTTCGAAAACGAGATTCTTTTAAGTGTATCGGATTTGTTAATAAATTAGTTTGATCGCCATCTACAACAAAACTACGATTGTCTGTTGGACGAAGATTGTTATACATTAATGAAAGTCCGTATTTAGCATGCAATAAATTGTTGTCATTTAATATTCTAGAATTCAAAGTCAAACCCCATTCGTAAAAATGCGAACCGATAAAATCATAATTCGAATCCTGAAGTTTTCCATCAGACAATGTATTATTTAATCCCATTGCAAATACAAATTGAGAAGTTGTTCTTTTAGATTCTCTTTTCACTCTATCATCTTTACTATCGTAAACTTTCATTGCCGGAATTTTTATTTCAGTTTTATGCGGATTAATTGAATCGCTATTGGTACCAATTAACAAAACAGTTCCTTTATCTTTGTTGTAGTTCACTTTGCCATCTACTTTTTCCTGAACCAATTCTTGCAGTTTTTCTTGCTCAAGAGCCACTCTATTTTCTATGTTACGAGCTCTTTTTTCTGCAAAATCTTTTTTCTTCTTTTCTGCTTCTTCTTTCGAAATTGTTCCTTCTACTAATTGATTATTAACTTCATCTACTTCCTTCTTTAAAGCAGCTTTTTCTTCATTTGTAATTTGTTCGATGTTAACCGCAATTGCTTTTGCTTTATTCTCAAAAGTTTCTTGTCCTACCATTTTTGTAACAAATAGGAATACTAAGAGAAATAGATAAATTGTAAAATTTTTCATGATTACTTTTTTTGATTGATTTGATTGATGATTTAATTTTTAATGTTTCGATTTTCAACAGCGACTTTAACGGTATGGTAACTTTTATTGATTTTTGCAATCATTTTTTCTCTAAAAGAAAGTTCCAGTTCTCCGTCAACTTGGTCTAATAAATCGTTAGAATCAATTTTGATTTTTGATTTTGTTTTAACTGCATTTTCTGCTAAAATCTTAGTTTCAGCTGTTTCTAATAATTGATCAACATTTTCTTTTTTAGAAGTTTCAGCAATTAAAGTTGAATTGTTGGTTGATTGTTTTTCTTGATTGTTTTTGATGATGATTGAAGACTCCGCTATTTGATTTGACTCATTTTTAATGATTTTATTTGAAATTTGATTCTGAGTTTTTTCGTTTTTATTTATTTTTTCTTGAGAAGTTTTTTCAGCAATTGCAGTTTCTGTTTTTACGGAATCCACAGTAGTTAAAGCTGGATTTATAATCGATTCTTTTTGAGTTTCAGTTTCATTTTCTTTCTCCACAACTACTGTTTCTGGCGTCTTAATTGTATTTTTATGTTGATTGAAAAATAGCGTCCCAACCAATAAAAATCCGATGAAAGTTGCTGCGATAAACAACCATTTTCTTTTAGATTTTTTAGCTGGTTTCTTTTCTTCTGCTACACTCAACATCGCATCCAATCGATCCCAAGCTTTGTTGCTTGGTTCGATTTCGCGTTGGTTTAGTTTGTCACGGAAATCCTTTTCAAAATTATTCGGTTCCATTATCTTGTTTTTTTAAAATAGTAATTTGTGTTTGGAGCATTTTTCTAGCGTGCGATAATTGCGATTTTGATGTTCCTTCATTTATTCCTAACATCTTGGCAATTTCATTGTGTTTGTAGCCTTCAATCGCGTATAAATTGAAAACCATTTTGTAGCCATCCGGCAAAGCATCAATTAAATACTGAATTTGTTCTACGGTAAACTGGCTGTCGATTTCGTTGAAACTTTCTTCAACAAAAAATTCATCTTCGGCAAATTTTACTTTTTTCTGAACTCTTAAATAAGAAATGCATTCGTTAACCATAATTCGGCGGATCCAGCCTTCAAAACTTCCTTTGTGTTCAAACTTGTTTAAGTTGGTAAACACTTTCATGAAAGCCGTTATCATTACATCTTCTGCCAATTGAATGTCCTTTATATATTGACGACACACGCTTAACATTTTAGAAGAATATTTGCCGTAAATCTGCTGTTGTGCCTGACGATTGTTTTCGACAGCCAACTTTATGATTTTGGTTTCTTCTTGATGTAACGAAATAATTTTCATTAATACGCTTTGGTTTTTGGTTTTAGAAACAGACTTCTATTATCATAGACGATTGTCGATTTGAAATGGTTGCATGAGGGTGGAAAAAATTCAATAAAAATAAATTCCAAATTCCAACCAACAGAATATTTAACTGATTTACAACAAAGTAAAACAATTATATAATTAAAAAATTTTCTGACTATCTAATTAAACAGGGTTATTTCTTTCTCTCAATAACATAATTCACCATCAAAGTCAAAGCGTCTTTGTATTCTGAATCTTCGAAGTTTTGAAGTAATGCAAGTGCTTCTTGCTGGAATTCGACCATTTTATTTTCGGCATAAGCCAAACCATTATTGTTTTTTACAAAGGCAATCACTTCTTTTACGCGTTTTTTGTCTTTGTTGTGGTTTTTAATGGAGTTTATTAACCACTTTTTTTCTTGCGGAGTACAAGTATTTAAAACATGAATTAAAGGCAAAGTCATTTTTTGCTCTTTAATATCTATTCCGGTTGGTTTTCCGATGGCTTCTTCGCTGTAATCAAATAAATCGTCTTTGATTTGAAATGCCATTCCGATCAATTCGCCGAATTTGCGCATGTTTTCAACCTGAGCATCATCTTCGATTACGGCTTTCGCGCCAAGCGCACAACAAGCTGCAATAAGCGTCGCTGTTTTCTTTCTGATGATTTCGTAGTAAACCTCTTCAGTAATATCTAGTCTTCTTGCTTTTTCTATTTGAAGTAATTCTCCTTCGCTCATTTCTCGAACGGCTACAGAAATGATTTTCAATAAATCGAAATCACCATTATCGATTGAAAGCAATAAACCTTTAGACAATAAATAATCTCCCACTAAAACGGCGATTTTATTTTTCCAAAGTGCGTTGATAGAGAAAAATCCGCGGCGGCGATTACTGTCATCCACAACATCGTCGTGTACTAAAGTTGCTGTGTGAATTAGCTCGATTACCGAAGCTCCGCGATAGGTTCTTTCGTTTACCGTGCCTCCAGAAACCATTTTTGCAGTCAGAAAAACAAACATCGGGCGCATTTGTTTTCCCTTGCGGTTTACAATGTAATAAGTGATTCTGTTAAGTAACGCAACCTTTGAAGTCATCGATTCATGGAACTTCTTTTCAAAAAGTTCCATCTCGTTAAAAATAGGCTGCTTTATTTGAGACGTAATATTCATTTAGACTCCAAATATACTATTTTAAATAAAAATACGTTGTGTATTTTAGGTTAGGATTTTAATATTTTAAGCCTTAATCTAAAAACAACCACCAAAAATAGCTCTAACTAATACTGATTTGAATTCATTAACTAAAAAAGAAGAACCCAAAACTATTTATTTATGAAAACAAAATTTTTATTAATTAGCACTTGTATTACTATGTCTTTTTTCATCAGCTGTAATTCTGATGAAAAAACAAATGATGGATCGGGAACAGCGATTACAAATGAAGAGATTATCACCAATTCTAAAATCGATGCCACTGTAGATGATGTTACCAATATTGCTGAAGATCAATTTACCTCACAACTGAATATAAACTCAAAATATAGCGGACCAAAAAAGAATTTTCTTCCAAGCTGTGCCACTATAACTACTGTTTTAACCAATAACACCTGGACAAAAACAGTAGATTTTGGAGTAGAAGGCTGTACTTTGAATAACGGAAATACGGTAAAAGGAAAAATGATTGTTTCTTTTTCTAATGATTTCAGTTCTTCAACCCAAACAATCAGTTATACTTTTGAAGGATTCTATCACAATGGCAAGAAACTTCAAGGAAGCAAAAGTATCGTTAGAACCATTAAAGAAACCAATATATTAGTTACCGCCCACCCTGTCTCTACAGCTTCTATAGATTTAACGATTACTTTTGATGATGGAAAAGTGTATACCAGAAAAGGAACTTTGGTTAAAGAAATGACCTCTGGTTATGATACTTGGTATGATTGGGACGATAATGTTTTTGTGGTTACAGGAAGCGGATCAACAACTTTCCCTAACGGAGATACTTATTCGGCTGAAATTACAACTCCTTTAGAATTTAATGCTGCATGTAGAAAATCTTTTGCAGTTAAAGGAATTGTTTCTATTACTAAAAATACTGCTTCGGCAACTTTAGATTTCGGAAATGGAGAATGTGATACTCTTGCAACAGTTACTAAAGACGGAGTTACTGAAGAAATAGATTTGAAAAAATAGTATCCTTTTTGCCCAATAAAAAAGCATTAAGAACAAGCGATTTCTTGTTTTTAATGCTTTTTTTATTTGTTAAATCAAATGTCCCGATGGGACATCTTTTCACGTTCAATATTTTTTTCTACCGACGAGATACTCCTAACGGAGTATTTTTCCTCCAAACTATCCCAAATTCCTGACGGAATGTTTTATGCTTCTTTATTGGCCAATTGTCCACAAGCTGCATCAATATCTTTTCCGCGACTTCTTCTTACTTTGACCACTACTCCAATATTTTCTAACGCTTTTATGTAAGCCATAATAGATTCTTCTGAGGCTTGTTGGAATTCGCCGTCATCAATTGGGTTGTATTCAATTAAATTAACTTTGCATGGAACATATTTACAGAATTTCACCAACGCGTCAACCGAAGCTTTATCATCGTTGATTCCTTTCCAAACTACATATTCGTATGAAATTTTACTTTTGGTTTTTCTGTACCAATATTCTAAAGCTTCACGTAAATCTTTTAAAGGAAAGTTTTTACTAAAAGGCATAATGCGAGCACGAGTTTCGTCGATTGCTGAATGCAGGGAAACAGCTAATTTGAATTTTACATCGTCATCTGCCATTTTTTTGATCATTTTCGGAATTCCAGAAGTCGAAACCATGATTCGTTTTGGAGACATTCCTAAACCTTCTTCAGAAGTAATCATGTCGATTGCTTTAATGACATTATTATAATTCATTAAAGGCTCTCCCATTCCCATAAAAACAATATTCGAAAGCGGGTGATTGTAATACAAACGACTTTCTTTATCAATAGCTAAAACCTGATCATAAATTTCGCCTGGTTCCAGATTACGCATTCTCTTTAATCTTGCTGTTGCACAGAAATTACAATCTAAACTACACCCAACCTGACTTGATACACAAGCTGTAGTTCTGGTTTCGGTCGGAATTAAAACAGACTCCACTACAAGTCCATCATGAAGTCTTACGGCATTTTTTACAGTTCCGTCACTGCTTTTTTGCATCGTATCAACTTTGATATGATTGATCACAAAATTATTTTCAAGCATCGATCTTGTAGTCTTTGCCACATTTGTCATATCTTCAAAACTGTGGGCTCCTTTGCTCCACAACCACTCATAAACCTGATTTCCGCGAAAAGCTTTATCTCCATTTTCAACAAAAAAATCGCGAAGTTGCTCTTTTGATAAGGCTCTTATGTCTTTTTTCTCCATTTGCATGCTGCAAAGTTAATCACTTTTGTGATTTTTCTTTGATTTTTAGATGCATTCTTAAAATCTATTTGAAAAAAAACTAACATTTTACTCCTCCACAAAAAAAACACAACTCAATAAAAAACAAACATTTAGATATCGAAATAGTTATTCACAACAGTTTTAAATCTATTGTAACGTTTCTATTCATCCTTTACTATAAAAATTTAATAAAACTTTAGCCATGATTTTTATCATTCCGTTTCTTTTATGTGAGCGATAATTTTGATCCAAGAAATAAGGTTAGTTCACAACCACATTACAGAACTCTCCTGATTAAAATTAACCTATACATAATCAAGATGAAAACAATTAAATCAATCCTATTAACAGTAGTCTTTACGACAGTTTCTTTGCAAGTAAATGCTCAAAAAACATATACTGTAAATGCAACTTCAACATTCGAAGTTGCTGGTACTTCTACCGTACACGATTGGGTAATGAAATCTACAGAAGGAACTGGAACCGCCAACTTAACTATAAAAGATTCGAAACTTACTGGAATTAACAGCTTGAACATTTCATTATTAGCTGAAAGTCTAAAAAGTTACAAAACCAGTATGGACAAAGTTGCCTACGAAGCTTTGGACACAGAAAACCATCAAAATATTGAATACGTTTTAAAATCTGCAGTCAAAATCGATGATACAACCTGGAATCTAACCGGAGTTTACACTATTGCAGGAATAAGCAAAGAATTTGTTACTCAAGTAAGAGTAACTGCAAGCAATGGTAGTTTTATTTTGCAAGGTTCAAATCAGCTTACTTTTGGCGACTTTGAAATGGCACCTCCAAAAGCAGCACTTGGTGTTGTTAAAGCCGGAAAAGATCTTACGGTAATATTCAACATTGTATTAAGCTAATAGCTCTTTTTGAGTGTTAAAAAACTTCAAATTCTCGATGAAGTTCTCACTTTCAAAATCTTAAAATTTTCACACATTAATAAAATCATACGTTCTTTTTTGCCTTAGTGATCGATTTCGTAAAAAATGAAAACGTTGTAGTTATTAAATACCTATTTAATAAAATTTTAACAATGATTTTTATCATGTATTCCTCTGATTTATAGAAGGATCTTTGATACAAGTTAAAACAACATTCTTAGTACTAAATAGAAACTGGCCGACTTATTAACTTATTTCCATAACAATATAACATGACAAAAATGAAAACAAATACCTTAAAATTCTTCGCATTAGTAACTGTTTTTTTAGGAATCACTTCAATTGCTACAGCTCAAAAATCATATGCTTTAGACAGCAAATCAACTTTCTCTGTTGCAGGAACTTCAACACTTCACGACTGGGAAATGAAATCGGCTTCTGGAACTGGAACTGCATCACTTAATATCGCAGGTGGTAAACTAACAGATATTGAAACATTATCAATCACACTTCCTGCAGAAACTGTAAAAAGCGAGAAAAAAAGCATGGATAAAGTAGCTTACGAAACTTTAAAAACAGACAAAAATAAAAACATAAAATATGTTCTGAAATCTGCAGAAAAAGTTAACGAAACTACTTGGGAGTTAACTGGAACTTATACCATTGCAGGAGTTAGCAAAGTTTATAAAACTACCGCAAAAACAACTGTGACAAAAGATGGTTTAAACCTACAGGGATCTAACAAAATCACTTTTACAGATTTCGGAATGAAATCACCAACAGCAATGCTTGGAACAATTAAAACAGGCCAAGACCTGACTATTAAATTCAATTTAAACTTTAACCTATAGCCGCCATGAAGAAGATTTATATCCTATTTATTACACTTATCAGCACATTTGCTGTTAATGCACAAGTTAGTTTTGGAAACATGCAAAACCAAATCTCTAGAGGAAAAGACGGTA
>NZ_DASWYK010000140.1:0-1834 GCF_036405015.1 Flavobacterium sp.
TAACAATATATAAAAAGCTATATATATGACACTTAAATATATTTATAAAAACTAATACTTTAAATAAAAGAATAACTTATACCACTCTTATGTAAAAAAAATACTATTAGTATATCATAAATAACTATTTTTACACAGTCTAAATAAGAATAAATAAATGAGGAAATTCTTAAAATAAAGACATCGGAAAAATTCAATGAAAAATACAAGCATCTTCGGTCTGAATCAACAAAAAGTCATTTTAAGTTTTGTTTTATTATACATCAATTTTATACAAGCCCAAATTAACAATCAGGAAACTGGAATTGACTTGAAAGAGGTAAATGTTAACAGTCGAAGCACGAGTACTAAAAATAATCCGGAAACTTTAATAAAAGCTCAATACAGTGCAATGCCAGTAATTATAATCGACCGTAAAACGATAGAACTCATGGGCAGCAGAAGACTCGATGAAATATTAAAAGAACAAACTGGAATTGCGGTGGTCAATAACATTAGTGGTGGCGCCAGATCTGTAGGTGTGCAAATGCAGGGTTTTGGTAGTGAATATATCATGGTTTTAATTGACGGACAGCCTATGGTGGGGAGAAATAATGGAAATTTTGATCTTTCTCGAATCAGTGTTTCAAACATCGAACGTATTGAAATTATAAAAGGCGCCTCTTCTAGTCTTTATGGAAGTGAAGCTTTAGGTGGAACTATCAATATTATTACAAGACATGGAGTTATTGATCCACAAATGCAGGCCTCTTTAAGTTACGGATCACTAAATATTGTAGATGCAACATTAGAAGGCGAAACTCCTTTTTTAAATAATAAAGGCAACGCAAATATTGCAGCGAACTATTACAGAACAGATGGTTTTAATACCAATTCAAAATACATTCAAGGCACTACTTCGCCTCCATACGACAATTACAGTCTTCAGGGAAGATCACGTTATCAGATCAATGAAAACAGTTTCCTGAATTTAAGCGGACGTTACGGACTTCGTCGTTCGTTTATGCAAAAAGATTTTGGTCTGGGGCATATTTCCGGAGACAATCAGGACGAACAGGATCTTAATTTATCGCTTTCTTTTGATCATCGATTTAATAGCAATTTAAGAAGCGTTACCCGATATTATCTCACCAATTATACAGCCGATATGAGTGTTGCCTGGCAGCAAAGTAATAGTTCGGTAAGTCAGGATGTTTTTAGACAAACGTTACACCGCCTAGAACAGCAGTTTTCTTTTAGTCACAACAATTCATACCAGGTTGTTGGAGGAATTGGAGGCAGTGTAGAAAACATGAATGATGAAGCTCTTAATGGTGTAAATTCATTGCAAACTTTTTTCTCTTACATTCAGGGCGAATGGTCACCCATTCAGAAATTAAAAGCAGTTGGTGGTTTACGATACGATCATACCAACAATTTTGGAGGAAGATTAAACCCAAGTTTCGGATTACAGTATTTTGTAACCCCAAAACTAACTTTCAAAGCAGGAATCGGAACGGGATTCAAAGCTCCTGACTTTAAAACAAATTACTTAGTTTTTTATAATTCCAGCAGCAATTATCTTGTAATTGGAAATGCGGTTCTCGCTCCTACTCTTCAACAATTACAAGACGACGGTCAGATTAGTGAAATCAGACAATATGTACTCAATCAAACCGCAGGAAATCTTCAGGCAGAAAAAAGTACTTCTTACAATGCTGGACTAGTTTTAGAACCTTCTAAAAAAATTAAAATTGAAGGAAATGTTTTTTACCATAAGATAACCAATCAGATAAATAGTATACAAGTTGCTACAGGTACGAATAATCGAATTATTTATACGTATCAAAACTTG
>NZ_DASWYK010000141.1:0-19328 GCF_036405015.1 Flavobacterium sp.
GTTGACAAACCTACCGCAATACCTTCTGCTCCTTGAGCCAAAAGCAATGGGAATTTTACTGGAAGATTATTTGGTTCAGCACGACGTCCATCATATGAAACTCCCCAATCGGTAATTTTTGGAGAATACAAAACCTACAAAGCAAATTTAGATAAACGCGCCTCAATATAACGGGGAGCTGCCGCACCGTCACCAGTAAGGATATTTCCCCAGTTTCCTTGGCAGTCAATCAACAAATCTTTCTGACCAATTTGTACCATTGCATCACCAATACTCGCATCTCCGTGTGGGTGATACTGCATGGTGTGCCCTACTACATTGGCAACTTTATTATAACGACCATCATCCAGCTCTTTTAACGAGTGCATAATACGACGCTGAACAGGTTTAAATCCGTCTTCGATTGCAGGAACAGCACGCTCTAGAATTACATACGAAGCGTAATCCAAGAACCAGTCTTTGTACATTCCGGTTACTTTCGTAATAATGTCTTCGCCTTCTTCTTCCTGATTTTCGTAAAAATGCTGTCCTTCAAAATGTTTAGCATCTACATCGATAATCTCATCGTCATCTCCATTTTGATTGTCATCAATCTGGTTTTCATCCTGATTATTCTCGTCGTCGTTTGGAATTATGTTATCGTCTTCTTCGTCTTTCATTTTTATGCTGAATTTATTTTCAGTAAACTTTCTTATTCGTAATCTTCGTCAAAATATTTTATACCTGCTTTTTTAAAAAGGTCCTCCATTTGAGTAAAGCAAAAACCATTGTAATTTTCAAGGTTTTTTGATTGTCTATAACCTTTGCATGACAAACAAAGCTCTTTGTAACCAATTATTCTATTTTTTTGATCTCTAAAAACTATCATGTGTCTTGGCATATAACAATCTCTAGGCAAATTTTCTACTTTACAACTATCTTGAGACAGTAAGCCAATTAATTCCGTTTTCAATTCTGAACTTAGTAATACTCTCTCTTTAACTTTTGTACTGTCAAAGTTCAATTTATAATCGACAACAAGGTCTTTGTTATATTTATTATCTTTTTTAGTAATTTTTTTATCCCATCGCATTCGGTCCTCATAGGATAAAATTTCAACCTTGGATGATTCTTTTAAAGGAAAATCTCTTTCTTTGAGTATTTCTGTTTCAGATTTAGCGACCATTGGACTTTCGTCAGGTTGAGGCCTTTCTTGTTCTTTTTTACAAGAAATGAATACAAAAATAAAAATCAAAAATATAATTTTCTTCATCTATTACTTTCTATTTATTTTGAAGAAGTTCTTTTAGAACCTCAGCACTTGGCAAAACGGTTTTATATTTACTCGCAAAAATCTGTTCATTGTTTTCAGGTAATGTATATCTTACCACGGCTTCACTTTTATTTTGGCAGAGAACAATTCCAATTGTTTTATTTTCATCTTCCAAGCGCATTTCTCTGTCATAATAGTTGACATACATCTGCATTTGACCTAAGTCTTGATGCTTTAATTCTCCGATTTTTAAATCTATGAGAACAAAAGATTTTAATATCCTATTGTAAAAAACCAAATCAATTCTAAAATGTTTATCATCAAAAGTAATTCTTTGCTGTCTCCCGACAAAAGTAAAACCATGACCTAATTCTAATAAGAAATGCTCCAGTTTATTTATAATTTCTTCTTCTAGTTGAGATTCTGAATATTGATTCTGTTCGGGCAATCCTAAAAATTCAAGTATATAAGGATCTTTGATTATATCTTTTGGTTTTTCAATAATCTGACCTTTTTCTGAAAGTTTTAATATTCCTTCTTTATCTCTGCTTAAAGCTAATCTTGTATAAAGTGCAGAATCGTATTGTCTTTTTAACTCTCTAACACTCCAATTGTATTTTTCAGATTCTATTTCGTAAAAACGTCTTTCATTTTCATCATCAATTCTCATTAAAAAAGTATAATGAGACCACGTCAATCTAAAGCCACGAAGAAAAGGTGAGGGATCTTCTGCTACGAATGAAAGTTGTTGCGAAGTATCAATGTTCAATTTCGTAGACAGTGTCGACGAAATTGAATATATTCTGTAAAACTTCCTCATACGGTCAAGATTTTCAACAGAATAACCTTTCCCAAACTCTTGTATCAATTGCTTAGAAAGACTTTTCAAAAGCTGTTTCCCATACTCTGCTCTATCTTTTCCATTTTGTTCTTCCTCAACAATAATTCTTCCAATTTCAAAATAAGTAATTGTCATTGTTGAATTTACGGTACGTAAAACCTGTTGTCGGGCATTTTGCAATAACTCGGCAACTTGCTGAAAAATAACTTTATTTTGAAGACCGTCTGACACTATAATCCTTGTTTAACTTTTAAGCTTCCTCAAGCTCATCAATCTCAACCTTCAAATTCTTGATAATAAACTCTTGTCTATCCGGAGTATTTTTCCCCATGTAGAAAGACAATAATTGCTCAATCGAAGTATGTTTGTCCATCATAACCGGATCAAGGCGAATCGTATCTCCAATAAAGTTTTTGAACTCGTCTGGCGAAATCTCTCCCAAACCTTTAAATCGCGTGATTTCTGGTTTTGGTTTTAGTTTTTCAATCGCGTCTTTTCTTTCTTCTTCAGAATAACAGTAAATCGTTTCTTTCTTGTTACGAACCCTGAAAAGTGGTGTTTGTAAAATATACAAATGCCCTTCTTTTATTAATTCTGGGAAAAACTGTAAAAAGAATGTAATCAAAAGTAAACGAATGTGCATTCCATCGACATCGGCATCGGTTGCGATTACGATGTTGTTGTAGCGTAATTTTTCTAATCCGTCTTCGATATCAAGTGCTGCCTGCAATAAGTTGAATTCTTCGTTTTCATACACAATTTTTTTAGACATTCCGTATGAATTCAAAGGCTTACCACGCAAACTGAAAACCGCTTGTGTATTTACATCACGCGATTTTGTAATCGATCCAGAAGCCGAATCTCCCTCGGTAATAAAAAGCGTACTTTCTAAGTTTCTTGGGTTTTTAGTATCCGGAAGATGCGCACGGCAATCTCTTAATTTTTTATTGTGAAGATTGGCTTTTTTAGCACGATCTGTAGCCAGTTTTCTAATTCCAGATAATTCTTTACGTTCACGTTCTGCCTGAAGAATTTTACGTAATAAAGCTTCAGCAGTCGTTGGATTTTTATGTAAATAATTATCGAGTTTCGTTTTGATGAAATCGTTAACGAAAGTACGAACAGAAACGGCTGGAGTTCCATCATCAGAACCCATATCGGTAGAACCTAATTTGGTTTTGGTCTGAGACTCGAAAACCGGTTCCATAACTTTAATACTGATCGCACTTACAATCGATTTACGAACGTCTGATGCTTCGAAATTCTTATTGTAAAATTCACGGATAGTTTTCACAACTGCTTCACGGTAAGCCGCTAAGTGCGTTCCACCCTGAGTTGTATTCTGACCGTTTACAAAAGAGTGATATTCTTCACTGTATTGCGTTTTACTATGTGTAAGTGCAACCTCGATATCATGCTCTTTTAAGTGAATAATTGGATATTCTAAATCTTCTTCGTTGATGGTTTCTTCTAATAAATCACGAAGTCCATTTTCTGAATAATATTTTTCTCCATTGAAAATAATTGTCAAACCATTGTTCAAATAACAATAGTTTTTGACCATTTTAATTACATATTCTAAACGAAATTTATAATTTTTGAAAATCGTTTCGTCTGGCGTAAAAATTACTTTTGTTCCTTTACGTTTTGTCGTATCGATAACATCTTCTTCTGTAACCAAATTTCCAGCAGAGAATTCCGCTGCTTTTTGTTTGTCATCACGAACCGATTCTACTCGGAAATAATTAGACAAAGCGTTTACTGCTTTTGTTCCGACACCATTCAAACCAACTGATTTCTGAAAAGCTTTAGAATCGTACTTTCCTCCAGTATTCATTTTCGAAACGACATCGACTACTTTACCCAACGGAATTCCACGTCCGTAATCACGAACAGAAACTGTTTTATCTTTAATAGATACTTCAATAGTTTTCCCAGCACCCATAACGAATTCATCGATACAGTTGTCTAGAACCTCTTTTAATAAAATGTAAATACCATCATCCGGTGATGATCCGTCCCCTAATTTCCCGATGTACATACCCGGACGCATACGAATATGTTCCTTCCAATCGAGTGAACGAATATTATCTTCGTTGTATTGATTTTGCTCTAGCATAAATGAATTTAGGATTTTTTGCTAATGTACCATTTATCAACAAAAAATGAAAGCGTATTTCTTTTTTGTTATGAATAATAACAGTTGAAAATCTATTTAAATTGATTTTAAAATAAAATGAACACTTAAATGATGAAAAAAAATGCCTTTTCGGCAAAAATACTATTTGATTCCAAGCACTTCTTTCGCCAACGCAATCATTGCGGGGGTTCCCGTGTTTTTGTTTTTTTCGTCAGACATTTTAACAACTCCTTGCCAATGTGTACTGTCAGGTTTTGTATCGGTCAGTTTAATCACCATATTCATTGCAGGAAGCCCAACGTCATTGGTGAAATTGGTTCCAATTCCGAAAGACATTTTTATCTTGTCGTTACAGAAATCAGCAATTTTCTTTACTTTATCAAAATTCAAAGAATCTGAAAAAACAATGGCTTTAGATTTTGGATCGATTCCCATTTTGGTATAATGAGAAATTACCTTTTGAGCAAATTCTATTGGATCTCCGCTGTCGTGACGAACACCATCAAAAAGTTTGGAGTATTTTTTATCAAACTGATTGAAAAATATTTCTGTTGTATAAGTATCTGTCAAAGCAATTCCAAGATCTCCTCCGTAAACTTGTGTCCAATGTTCCAAACTTATAGAATTAGCCATTTTAAAACCATATTGCGCCGCATGAAACATAAACCATTCGTGTGCGTGCGTTCCTAAAGGTCTTCGGTTATTAACCATGGCAAAATGTACATTGCTGGTTCCAATAAAGCTTTGTCCTCCATAAGTTCTTAAAGTTTCATTTACCAATTCATGAACATCATAAGAATGTCGTCGTCTTGTACCAAATTCTAAAACTGAAACTCCTAACTTATTATAATTATCAATTTTTTCTTTCGTCAGATTTTTTATGGCCTCATCATTCAAACGAATTAAGTGACTGGCTTTATAAAACAATTCCGAAATTAAAGCCATTAAAGGAACTTCCCATAAAATAGTTCTGTACCAAAATCCTTCAACTGTAACTTTGATTTCTGAACCTTCCTGACTAATATGAACCTCAGAAGGATCATATCTGTAACCTTGAAGAAAATCTAAATAAGTTGGGTCAAGATACGGGCAATAATGTGCTAAGTAGTTTTTTTCTTCTTTAGCCAGTTGAAGATCTGCTAAAGCATCGACAGAACGCCGAAGCAAATCTGCAAAACCTGCAGGAAAAACATGTTTTCCGCGGTTTATAAATCCATAACGAACTTTTGCTTTTGGAAAAAGCTTTATTACAGCATGCTGCATTGTAAATTTGTAGAAATCATTATCTAAAATTGATTTCAAAAAAGTGGTCTCCATAGCATCAAATTCTTTTCATTTACCTGCTAATATACGGCAATTTCAGAAAAGAATAAAATCGAAAGTTCTTAATTATTTCGAAACAATTTTAAACGAAACAATACTGTTTGTATCGATAAAAATAGTGATATAGTCACCAACATTATTATCTATAAGAATTTGAAACTCTAAACCGCCTCGTTTCTCTTTTGGGTTTAAAATCTTAACAGGCTGATTTCTTTTATTCAAATAAAAAACCTGATTTGCTTTGGAAACATTTTTAATTTCAACCGTAATTTTATCTCCATTTTTAGCCTCAATAATACCTGAATCAGGACTTTTAATCTTATAATCGTTTTCGATGGTTTTATTGTAAATCAAAGGACCGTTGAGAAAATCATTTTTACTTAATCGATTACCTAAAAAAGTTCCTGAATCTGGAAAATGTTTCGCGAAGAAATAATCAGGATCGGTATCAAAATAAATAGGATCAAAATCGGCAACCATTCTTCCTTTACTACTATCATAATAACCTTGTCCCCATGTCACGTCAAGCAATCGCCATTTTTTATCAATCAAAACCATATTCCAAGCATGATTGGATGACGTTGTTTTACGCCCAATATCTCTTAAATTCGTTTTAGAATCACCACGAATTATTTCGCACTTTAATCCTAACTGTTCTGCAAGATTTTGATACAAAGCTGTAAAACCTTCACAAACTGCTTTTTGAGATTTGAAAGCTTTCTGAATCAGATTATCGTTCAGTTGTTTTATTTTTCTTTGTTTTTCGGCTTCAGAAGAATAACTAAAACCTTGCACTTTTGGCGGATTTAAAAATGCATTGTAATCGTATTTGATATTGAAAGCCATCCAGCTGTAAATAGCACGCGCACGTTCGGCTTCAGAATCAAAATCTTTTTCGATTCTTTCGGCTAATTTTTCAGTGGTATTAAAGCTTTTCGGGTATTTTGCTACAATTTTGTCTACTTCACTAATCTTTTGAGAAAAAGCAAAATTGTAAGTAATACTATTTAATAAAAGGTATAAAAATAAAATCTTTTTGTGTGGCATTTAAAAATTTGATTTAATAATATCTCTAAGTTCTTTATCTAACTCAGGATTAGAAATTTTATTTTCTTGTAAATCAAAATTCGAGCCAAATGCTGGTAATGAGAAACTTCCTTTAATTTCAGCTCCATAACGAGGGAAAAGATTCTGCGCAATTCCTAAAACTGATGAACCTCCTCTTCCCCCTGGTGAAGTTGCCAATAACAACATTGGTTTATGTTGAAAAACATCTTTTTCAATACGGGAACTCCAATCGAAAACATTTTTGAAAGCGACAGAATAATTTCCGTTATTTTCTGCCATTGAAACTACTAAAACATCAGCTTCTTTCAATTTGTCTAAGAATGCCTGTGCCACTTGGTGCTGACCCACTTCTTTTTCCAAATCAACACTAAAAACGGGCATTGCATAATCATTTAAATCTAAAACTTCTACATCGGCATTTTCAAATAAACTTGATGCATAAGTTGCTAAACGTTTGTTAATTGACTGCTTGCTGTTACTTCCTCCAAATGCAATTATTTTCATGGCTTCTCGTTTGTTAATGTTTGTTGTGTTGATTTTTGTGTTACATCTTCAATCTCGTAAACTTCTTTTGCAATCTCTACTGAGTATTCATTTGGATAAATTTTCCCTCCATACGATTTTGCATAGACTTTCGTAAATTCTGCTCCAAAGTACAGAATTATTGCCGAATAATAAACCCAAACTAAAATAATGATTACAGATCCAGCCGCACCGTAAACTGAAGCCACTGTAGAACTACCTAAATAGAATCCAATGGCAAATTTACCAATCATAAAAAGTACGGCAGTAACGCTTGATCCAATGATGGCGTCTTTCCATCTAATTTTCCCATCAGGCAAAGTTCTAAAGATTATGGTAAACAAAAGCGTTATACTCGCCAATACAATAACAATATTGACTACATAAAATAAATAGACTGTGCTTTCAGGAAAATATATTTTTAAACGCGCACTAACCAAATCCAGTACCGTATTAATAAACAAACTGACAATCATTAAAAAACCTACAGATGCAATCATAGAAAATGACATTAATCTGTTTTGGATAAATTTTCTAACTCCTTTATCAGGTTTGGCGCGAAGTCCCCAAATATAGTTTATAGAACTCTGAATTTCTGCAAAAACTCCAGAGGCACCAATTAGCAACATTACAACTCCAAATACAGTTGCAAAAACATTATTTCCAGACAATTGTACATTTTTTATCGCTTCTTGAATTTGCGTTGCAGCACCGTTACCCACCAAACCATTTATTTGTCCGTAAAGCTGCCCCGTAACAGCTTCTTCTCCAAAGAAAAAACCGCAGATTGTAATTATTATAATCAACAACGGAGGCAGGGCAAATATGGTGTAATAAGATAATGCTGCACTAAGCTTAATCGCATTGTCATCATTAAATTCTAAAAAAGTATTCTTTAACAGAAACCATGTTTTTGAAAAGATATTTTTGACTTTCATTTTGCTGATTTTTGATATATTCTCAAATTTAAGCAATAATAAAAACCGACTACTTCTTGTATTTTAGTAAGATTTTACATTTTTTCCATGTAAATCATTTGTAATGACAAAAAATCCCCTTATCATAAACCGTCCATAAACTTGCTTTTTGATTGGCTGCTTTTAAAGCATTGTTTGCCCAGGTATTGCAAGTGTAAAAAAGACTGTAACTTCCTTTGGCTTCATAGAAAGCATCTTTTTTTCCGTAGCTATGTCCTTCGATCCATTGTGGATGAATTGGATCGCTAAAGCTTTCTGAAATATAGGTTACGAGTTTTTGATAATTTTCTTTTGAAATCAAAATACGTTTACAGTCATCGCCTTCTCGTAATTGTTTGAAAAATGTAGTATGCATAGCTGATGAACTTATTCCAAAAGCCGCTTTCAAAGCTGTACTTGCTTTTAAATCTGACCATTCGGGAGTATCTAAATAAAACCCCTTGTCGCCCCAGCCAAAAGCAATATAATTCATTACAGAATCTTTAGATTTTGTCTGACTGAATTGAATTTCGTTTCTCCAGTCTTTTATTTCGTTTTTAATTGGAACAACAATGTCAGTATGAACTCCGTTGGAAAGAATGTAAATTGGAATAGCATTTTGTTCTTCGACTTTTGCAATATCCGAGTTAACCGTAATTTTTGAAATAATTAAAACAGATGAAATGTAAAGTGCCAGAAAAGCGAAGATTCCGAAAAGTGTCCAGCCCAGAAATTTGAATGATTTTTTAAGCATTTTAATTGGTTGTTTTTAGATTAGTAATTGGTTGTTTTTTCTGTAACCAATTTTTAAGCCAAAAATTTTGTTTTGCTAAATGGAACGCAGATTTTACTGATTCGCCTTCACGAAAGCGCAGATTTAAACACCTTTGTGTTTTAATATTTTAAACATAAAAAAAACTGCTGAATCTCTCCAGCAGTTTCCTCTATTTTCTATTTTCTTTACTCTATTCTCTTAAAAAAGATTAAACGTTGAAACGGAAGTGCATTACATCTCCATCTTTTACAACATATTCTTTTCCTTCTACTTTAAATTTTCCAGCTTCTTTTGCTTTTGATTCAGAACCATATTGAACATAATCGTCATAAGAAATAACCTCTGCACGAATAAATCCTTTTTCAAAATCAGTATGGATAACTCCAGCTGCTTGAGGTGCAGTCGCTCCGATTGGAATAGTCCAAGCACGAACTTCTTTTACTCCTGCTGTAAAATACGTTTGTTGTTTTAATAATTTATAAGCTGCACGAATTAAAACCGAAGCTCCTGGCTCAGTTAATCCCATATCTTCAAGGAAAACCTGACGCTCTTCGTAGCTTTCTAATTCTGTAATATCAGCTTCTGCTCCTACTGAAAGTATGATTACTTCAGCTTCTTCGTCTTTTACTAATTCGCGAACCTGATCTACATATTTGTTTCCGTTTACAGCAGAACTTTCGTCAACATTACAAACATATAAAACTGGTTTTGCTGTAATTAATTGAAAACCTTCCATCAGAACTTCCTCATCATTACTTTGAGGAATAATTGTTCTTGCAGATTTTGCTTGTAAAAGAGCTTCTCTAATTCTGTTTAATAAAGCTTCTTCTGTTTGAGCTTCTTTATTTCCAGTTTTTGCAGCACGTTTTACTTTTTCTAAACGTTTTTCGATTGTTTCTAAATCTTTTAACTGCAATTCGATATCAATCGTTTCTTTGTCACGAATTGGGTTCACGTTTCCGTCAACGTGTACAATATTATCGTTATCAAAACAACGTAAAACATGGATGATAGCATTACACTCTCTAATGTTTCCTAAAAACTGGTTTCCAAGACCTTCACCTTTACTTGCTCCTTTTACCAAACCTGCAATATCTACGATATCTACAGTTGCCATTTGAACGCGCTCTGGTTTTACTAATTCTTCCAATTTATTGATTCTCGGATCCGGAACGTTTACAACACCAATATTAGGTTCGATTGTACAAAAAGGAAAGTTCGCACTTTGCGCTTTTGCATTAGATAAACAATTAAATAATGTTGATTTTCCAACATTTGGTAATCCTACAATTCCTGCTTTCATCTGTTTGTTTCTATATTATTTATTCGACCTTTTAATTTAGGTCTAAAACATTAAATATTGTCTTTTAATGTTTTGTAATTTAAATGCTCTTTCTTGATTTTCTGCCGAAATGATATTTTTCTGCTTTAAAATTTTGCAAATATAAGATTTAATAGCTCTTGATAAAGTAAAGCAGAAATCTTTTTTAGTAAAACAAAAAATCCTGAATTTTTAAAGTTTCAGGATTTTCATCTGTTTATATAATTACAATTTAAATTCTAAAGAAGCGATAATGGCTTTTTCCTGATCAGTCGCCGTAAAACCGGAAATATCCCAATAATTGGTCAGGATTTTATTCTTTTTATTGAAAAGTGATTTTTCTTTAAAAACATCACTTTCGTTATACGTGAAATTTTGTTTATTGAAGCCCGTTGTTACAAAGCTATTTCTAACCTGAATGTTTTTTGCTTTTTCTTTTTGAACGAGTGTATAACCAATTTCTTCATTAGAACTCAACAGATAATAATCATTTCCGTCGAGACGGTAGCTTACATTTATAAACGACTTGGTCATATTTTTATCTCCGACACCTGTTTTTTCTTCAATTTTATCAAAACTTGCTGGAGGTACCGAAATTGTAAATTCTAAAATAAGTTTTTTTACGGGATCGTATATAATTTCAAAATTATCGACCGCATCTTTCACCTTGTCTAATGGGTTAATGGACATTACATAATAATCTTTGTTTTTGGAATGTCCTTTAACCGTGAAATCATATTCTTTCTTTGCTTTAGAATCCAACAATGGTTCAAAATATTTAAAATTGGAGTAATTCTCCATTATATTATTCAAATTATAGCCCATCAAATCGGCACTTACGTCTGTTTCTAATAATCCATAAGAACGATTTTGTTCTACTAATAAAGTTGTGGTATTGTTTTTATTGAATTGAAAATTAACCAATCCGTCATTATAATAAGAATATTGGTTGTCGAGCATAAAAAACTCCCTCACATAGACTTTAAGGCGATGCGCACTACTTATTTTTTGTTTAGAATTGGAAACAATTCGCTGGAGTGTTTTTTGAAGATTTTCTTGAGAAACGACTACTTCATCTAAATTCTCTTTTTTATTTTTAAGGTAAACGATAAATTCACTCTCTTTTAAGGAAGCCCAACGAATAGTCAGATTTTCATAATTCATTTCTGAAACCTGCACATTAGAACCACCGCTTAAAACAAAAGTAACTTTCCCGTCTTGATTTGTCATTAAAACCTGTTTGGTTTTTAAAACAACGACAGTTGCATTCTCAATTGGCTCCAAAGTTTCGATATCCTTTACAAGTATAGAATATTCTTCGCTTTGTGCAAAAAGGCTTACACTACAAAATAAAATGACAATTAAAAGTAGCAATTTCTTCATAGGCATTGTTAATTTTTTAACTAAAGTATTATTTTTTTAGCAATAAATCAATAGCTTAAAAATAAAACATTCGTTATCAACAAACTAACTTTTAAAAATACCTGACATCAGGGTAAAAAAAATCCTGAGTTTTTAGCTCAGGATTCTATATAAATTTACCAGAAAAATTATTCTCCGTGTAAGAATGCTTGTCTTTCTAATAAAGTTTCTTCATCTTCAACATGATTATCATCTGGCACACAACAGTCAACCGGACAAACCGCAGCACATTGTGGCTCATCATGGAAACCTTTACATTCTGTACATTTTCCAGGTACGATATAGTAAACCTCATCAGAAATTGGAGTTTGAGCATCATCTGCATCAACCTCAGTTCCGTCGGGTAAAACTATTTTTCCTGAAAGACTTGTTCCGTCTTTATATCTCCAATCATCTGCTCCTTCATATATTGCCGTATTTGGGCACTCTGGTTCGCAAGCCCCACAATTGATACATTCGTCAGTTATAATAATTGCCATCTTTTTCTTCTTTTTGTTAAAAGTTATAAGTTTTTAAATATTAAAATCTCAAAGATTTTAATCTGCTTTGCCTTATAACGTAATATAGCTTATTTTTGTGCAAAATTACAATCAAAACAATTCATAAACAAACATTATGACATTAGAAACAAAAAAAAGTGTTTTTGTTGAATTAGGAAATTTTTTAAGTCAGTTTTCCGAAGCAGGATCCATACAAAAATCTAGCGTTTTATTTAACGATATCTTTTTTGACGATTTTGAGAAACTAATACATTTATCACAATCTCATAATGGATGGTACACGCCTGAACAGGTTTACTTTTCGATACAATCGTGGGCAGAAGCTTTGACAGACGAAAACATCGAAAAATGGCTTTCTTCATATAAAACAGAATTTGAAAAAGCTGATCAAAAAGAAAAAACAGTTGCTTTAATATTAGCAGGAAACATTCCGTTAGTAGGTTTTCATGATTTTTTATCTGTTTTAATTACAGGTAACAAAGCATTAATTAAAACTTCTTCAAATGATCAGCATTTATTGCCCTTTCTGGCTAAATATTTAATTGCTATTGATGAAAGTTTAAAAAACAAAATCACTTTCGTAGACGGAAAACTGGAAAATTTTGATGCTGTAATCGCCACAGGAAGCAACAATACAGCTCGTTATTTTGAATATTATTTTAAAGATAAGCCTTCTATTATTCGTAAAAACAGAAATTCGGCTGCGATTTTAACCGGAAAAGAAACGAATGAAGAATTAGAAAATTTAGGGGAAGATATTTTCAGATATTTTGGTCTGGGATGCCGAAATGTTTCTAAACTTTTTGTTCCTAAAAACTATTCGTTTGATGCTTTTTTCCAAGCGATGTTTAAATATCAAGATGTTATTCATTATGAAAAATATGCTAATAATTACGATTACAACAAAGCTGTTTTTTTAATGAGTAATTTCAAGTTACTAGACAATGGTTTTTTAACTATAAAAGAAGATACAAGCTATGCCTCGCCTATCTCGAGTGTTTTTTATGAATATTACGAAAACCTTGATGAACTGCAAAAACGCCTTGAAGATGATTCGGATCAGATTCAATGTATTGTTAGCAATAATTTAACCCAAAACAGTATTGCATTTGGAGAAACTCAAAAACCGCAATTGTGGGATTATGCAGATAATGTCGATACTATAACGTTTTTGTTAACAACAAAGTAATAAAATGTTTAATTATTTCGAATATTTTAACGCTTTTTCGGCTCTTATTGACGAAATTTGCGTCTTTAAAATTTTCGACTATTAACAACAACCATGAAAAAACACAACTACAGCGCAGGACCAAGTATTTTACCTCAGGAAGTTTTTGAGAAGGCATCAAAAGCAATTTTAAATTTTAATGATTCAGGGTTATCTATCCTTGAAATCTCGCACCGAAGCAAAGATTTCGTTGCAGTTATGGAGGAAGCTCGTTCCCTTGCTTTAGAATTATTAGGACTTCAAGGAAAAGGTTATCAGGCTTTATTTTTACAAGGTGGTGCAAGTACAGCATTCTTAATGGCACCATACAATTTATTAAAAGAAAACGGAAAAGCAGCTTATTTAGATTCAGGAACGTGGGCAACTGCAGCAATCAAAGAAGCGAAACTTTTCGGTGAAACTGTTGTCGTAGCTTCTTCAAAAGAAGACAATTATAATAATGTACCAAAAGGTTACGAAATTCCAGCTGATGCTGATTATTTCCACTGCACAAGCAACAATACCATTTTTGGAACACAAATGAAAGAATTCCCATCGACCAACGTTCCAGTTGTATGCGATATGAGTTCTGATATTTTCTCTCGCGAATTAGATTTCTCTAAATTCGACTTAATCTATGCTGGAGCTCAAAAAAATATGGGACCTGCAGGAACAACTCTTGTTGTAGTTAAAGAAGAAATCTTAGGCAAAAACGGAAGAACTATTCCAAGTATGTTAGATTACGCTAAACATATTAAAGCAGAAAGTATGTACAATACACCACCTGTTTTCTCTGTTTACGTTTCTCTTTTAACTTTACAATGGATTAAAGAAAAAGGCGGAATCGCTGCTGTTGAAAAATTAAACAATGCTAAAGCTGAATTGCTTTACGCTGAAATCGACAGAAACCCATTATTTAAAGGTGCTGCTAAAGTAGAAGATCGTTCTAACATGAACGTAACTTTCTTACTAACAAACTCTGAACATACTGAAACTTTTGACGCTTTATGGAAAGCTGCAAACATTTCTGGATTACCAGGACACCGTTCTGTTGGTGGCTACAGAGCTTCTATCTACAATGCTATGCCAATTGAAAGCGTACAGGTTTTAGTTGATGTAATGAAAGCATTGGAATCTAAAGTTTAGTTTTCAGTTACAGTCACAGTTTACAAAAAAGAAAAATCAAATAACTGGTTATCGATTAAACAATTAAACGATTAACCAATTAAACAACATACACAATGAAAGTATTAGCAAATGACGGAATTTCTAAAAGCGGAATTCTAGCCTTAGAAAAAGGTGGTTTTGAAGTTATCACTACAAAAGTAGCTCAGGAACAAGTAGCTAACTATATCAATGAAAACAATATTGACGTAATTTTAGTTCGTAGTGCAACAAAAGTTCGTAAAGATATCATCGATTCTTGTCCTGGTATCAAAATCATCGGTCGTGGTGGTGTTGGTATGGATAATATCGATGTGGATTATGCTAAAAGCAAAGGAATCCACGTAATTAACACTCCTGCTTCATCTTCAGAATCTGTTGCTGAATTAGTATTCGGACACTTATTTAATGGTGTACGTTTCTTACACGATTCTAACAGAAATATGCCTCTTGAAGGAGATACAAACTTTGACGGTTTGAAAAAAGCTTACGCTAACGGAACTGAATTAAGAGGAAAAACTCTTGGTATTGTTGGTATTGGTCGTATCGGACAAGCTACTGCAAAAATGGCTCTTGGTTTAGGAATGAAAGTTATCGCAGCAGATAGTTTTATCCCTCAGGTTGATGTGAAAGTTGAATTTTTCGACGGACAGTCAATCACAACTACAATCGTTTCTCAATCTTTAGAATCTTTATTTAAAGAAGCTGATTTTATTACATTACACGTTCCTGCTCAAAATGGTTACATCATTGGAGAAAAAGAACTTGAAACTATGAAAGACGGAGTTGGAATTGTAAACTGTGCTCGTGGTGGAGTTATCGACGAAGTAGCTTTAGTAAAAGCTTTAGACTCAGGAAAAGTTGGTTTTGCTGGTTTAGACGTTTTCGAAAACGAACCAAAACCAGAAATGGCAATCTTAATGCACTCTAAAATTTCATTGACTCCACACATTGGAGCTGCAACTGGAGAAGCTCAAGACAGAATTGGTACTGAATTAGCATCACAAATTATTACTTTGTTAAGCTAATTAACTATAATTAAATTACTTGCGAGGGATTTATTAACATTGTTTAATAAATCCCTTTCTTTTTTTGTTTAAATTTGAGTTCTAATCTAAATCCTAAAAAATCATGTTTGAACAATTAACCCAATTAGTACAACAATATGGAGGCGATGCAGTAGTAAACAATAACGCTGTTCCAAATGAACATAATGAAGCTGTAATAAGCGAAACTAGTAATTCTATTTTTGAAGGATTAAAAAAGATTGTTGCCGAAGGAAATACAGATCAAATCGCTGGATTATTCAATGGAAATTCTTCAATCGACAGTTCTAACCCTGTTGTTCAGCAAATTCAACAACAGTTAAGCGGAAGCCTTGGCGAAAAATTCGGATTGAGTAGCGCAGATTCAAGCGGAGTGGCATCTAATTTAATTCCGCAGATTTTAGGTTCTTTGGTTAACAAAGCAAAAGATCCAAATGACAATAGTTTTCAGATTTCTGACATTATCAATTCGATTTCAGGAAACAGCGGACAAGCATCTGGAATAATGGATACCATTTCTAAATACGGAATGCAGTTTGGCTTAGACCAAAATGGAGACGGAAAAGTTGATGTTGCCGATGTTTTAGTCGTAACTAAAAGCAAAGGAGGAATCGCTGGATTTATAGGAAAATTGTTTGGAAGCAAATAAGGCACAAAGGTTCAAAGCAACAAAGGTTCAAAGCAACAAAAAATAGTTAAAGCTGTTTGCAACAAATTGTAAACAGCTTTTTAATTATATATTATTGAAGATTTATTTTTTCCTTTGTTCCTTTGAACCTTTGACTCTGTTCACCTGTTGCTTTAAACCTTTGTGCCTTTGTTGCTCTGAGCCTTTGAACCTCAAAATCTTGTTAAACTTCCGTCTCTTCTCATCATTTCTTCGTAAATTTAAATCATGAAAAAGTGCATTTCCATATTAATTGTTTTAGCTACAATAATTGCTTGCTCTACAGCATCTCAAAAAGTTGCAAGCAATGATACTGCACCAAAAACTAAGCAAAATGACACCATTAGAATAGCCAATGATTCTTTAGAATATGAAGTCATTATAATTGATAATGGTTTTAATTTCTGGCTTTCATCGATGGCTTTTCCAAGAAACTATCATAGCTTAGCTTTTCTTGAAAACAAAAATCAACAATATGTAACGGAATGGAACATTCGAGCTTCACAACCCAATCGTTACAACCCGAATTTATACGAAATGACAATAGATTATCAGCCTCAGATTCATTACGGATACGAAGTAAATTATCTTATTTATAATTATATGATCTATTTTCAAAATACTTACAAACAAAAGCTGGCGGGATATGTTCCAGTAAGATAATGTTAGTATATTTGTAATGATTATAAATAAATAATGGACAGACTAAAAAAACGCTGGGGAATCACTTCCAATTTACAAGCCATAATTATACTTATCGTTTTTGCTATCACAGGATCAGCTTCTGCATGGATTTCCAGACCATTTTGTGACTGGGTAGGCATACATAAAGAAGATTTAGGTGCTGTCTGGTTCACTTTAATTCGATTATTAATTATTCTTCCTGTTTATCAGGTTTTATTGGTTGCTATTGGAACCATTTTTGGACAATTCCGTTTCTTTTGGAATTTCGAAAAGAAAATGCTTAAAAGAATGGGACTTGGATTCCTGTTTAAAGACTAATTCTTCTTTCAATTTAACAATCCATTCTGGTTGAGAGCTATTCTTAATCGGATTTTTTTATTTATAAAAGTTTTTTCAAATTAGCAAAATTTTACTTTTCAAATTGGTTTTTCTACACAATTTATTCCTTTATCAAATAAAAACATCTCAAAAATTTAACATTTAAAAAACATATCCCGTTTTTTTACCTGCATTTTCAAAATAAAATCACATACAGAACAGGATGGTACAGGATGGTTTAATTTAGGTTAATAATAAACTTTACAATAGTTACAAAATTTTTAAATACTGAATACCAGCCATTTAAAAAACACTAACAACTATTACTTACTAACCAAACCAAATTGAAATGCTGAAAAACTACTTAAAACTCTCCATAATGGTGACTACACTCTGTCTCATTATGCCCATAACTAAGATTTTTGCCCAAAATCCAATCGTGAAAATTGACTTTGACCAGTCAGGAAGACCTAAAGCAGAAGTAAATGATCCCGATTATACAGCTTGGGTAATTGCTTCTGGAAATACCAGCACTTATACCGAAAACGGCGTTACCTTTACCGTGACCAGAGTTGGAAATAATGGAGATGCACTAGGAACCAACTGGTACAAAGCCGGAATTCAGGCTCCGTATTATGCCAGATTAGTTAGTGACGGTGTAACTGTAAAGGGAACTACTGCGAATCTAGGCGCACAAATAGAACTTAAAATAAGCGGATTAGCAACTGGAGAGCATTCATTTTTAGCTTTTTTTAATAATGTAGACAGTCCATCAGGAAATAATTTTAGCCCTATTGATATTTTTCTCAATGGAAATTTAGTAGTTGATAATTTAATTCCAACTGTGCGAGCTCTTAAAACAGCCGATGCTAAGTCTATCTATTTAAAATTTCAAGCAACTGCAGGAACTGATGTTGTGATCTTAATGGCCGCCGAAACTTCAGGAACAGAAAATATAAAAAACTTTATTTTTAATGGTTTTGAGCTAAACACACCAAATATTTTCTATCAGGCAACTAATCCAAATCCGAAACAAAATGATGAACATGTTGAATTAACCTCGGGAGGAAAATTACTGCAATGGACATCGGCAGCAAATGCTGTTTCGCACAATATCTATTTTGGAACAGATCAAGCGGCTGTAAATAATGCCACTACATCTTCCCCAGAATACAAAGGCAATCAAGCTTTGGCTATCAATTCCTTTCAAGCAAACGGATTATATACTGGCGCAACATATTATTGGCGTATAGATGAAGTTTTAGCCAACGGAGTTGAAAAAGGAAATGTTTGGCGTTTTCGTCCGGCACAACTTGCCTTTCCTGAAGCCGAAGGTTACGGACGTTTTGCAAGAGGCGGACGTGGCGGAAAAGTAGTTGCTGTAACTAATTTAAATGATAGTGGACCAGGAAGTTTTCGTGAAGCCGTTACAAATGATATCGGCCCAAGAACAATCATTTTTAATACATCTGGAGTAATTCAGTTACAATCACGTCTTGTTTTAAGTCAGCCTTATGTTACCGTTGCGGGTCAAACTGCTCCAGGAAAAGGAATTTGTATTCGCTCTGCTCCTTTTGGAGTTACTGGAAATGATGCAATTGTACAAAATTTAAGAGTTCGAGTTGGTGCAGGACCAACTTATGACGGAATGGGACTTACTGGTGCTGACAACAGTATTATAGATCATTGCTCTATCAGCTGGACGATTGATGAATCTTTTAGTTCAAGATCGGGAAAAAATATCACCTTACAAAGAACACTTATTTCTGAAGCTTTAAACGCCGCTAATCATCAAAATTATCCTGCAGGTACAGAACATGGTTACGCAGCAACAATTGGCGGTGATATTGGAAGTTTTCATCATAACTTATTAGCTCATTGCTATGGACGTAACTGGAGTCTTGGTGGAGGATTAGATGGAAGCGGTGCCTACACAGGAAAAATGGATATTACCAACAATGTTGTTTATAACTGGGGAGGAAGAACAACGGACGGAGGAACCAAAGAAGTCAATTTTGTAAACAATTACTATAAGCCAGGCGTAGGTTCTAAAATATTCGTAGCATTTAATCAGCAAAACGAAGGAGTTGGAACTGGAATGCAGCAGTGTTATTTTAATGGA
>NZ_DASWYK010000142.1:0-20245 GCF_036405015.1 Flavobacterium sp.
AGCACCTGCTTTGCAAAGAATAAGCAGCGGAAGAGTAAGAGGAGAAAAATTCCACTCTTGGTTAGAAAGAAAACCAATTCAGTTAACGATTTTGGCTACAATCGCAATCTTAATTGGAGGTATTATTCAGATTGTACCAACTATTATGGTAAAATCAAATATTCCAACAATTTCAAGTGTAAAACCATATACACCTTTAGAATTAGAAGGACGTGATTTATACATTAGAGAAGGTTGTGTGGGATGTCACTCTCAGTCAGTTCGTCCATTTAGAAGTGAAGTAGAACGTTATGGAGTACAGGCGAAAGCTGGAGAGTTTGTTTACGATCATCCATTTTTATGGGGATCAAAACGTACAGGACCAGATTTGTTAAGAGTAGGTGGTAAGTACAATGACAACTGGCATTTTAACCACATGTGGAATCCGCAAAGTACATCGGCGGGATCAATTATGCCAGGTTACAAATGGTTGTTCGATAATAAACCGATGGATATTTCATTGACACAAAAGAAAATGCAGGCAATGATTTCATTAGGTGTGCCATATTCTCCAGAAGATGTTGCTAATGCACAAAGAACTTTAAGAGAACAGGCAGTTAAGATTGAAAAAAGCTTAGAAAGCGATCCTGATTTCGTTAAGAGTTACGAAGACAGCCGTAAAAAAGCTGCAGCAAAAGGAGAGAAATTCATTCCGATGAATGAAAGAGAAATCGTGGCTCTGATTGCTTATATTCAAAGACTTGGTACTGATATTAAAGTAAAAGAAACTAAATAACAGCATTATGTTTGAACAAATAAAACACAATATGGAAACCATATCGGGTATAGAAATTTACCCGATTCTTTCCCTCTTGATTTTCTTTTTATTCTTTGTAGGATTAGGCTTTTGGGTGTTCTCTTACAGAAAAGAAAAAATTCAGGAAATGAGCAGTATACCTTTAGATGAAGGACTTATTATAACATCAAAAGATAAATAAAATGAAAAAGTTTTTCCCAGTATATGTTAGGGTACCAGTGATATTTTTTACTGTATTCGCTTTAATGGAATATTTTGTAGACTCAGGTGATAAACCAGCTTTTATAAAATATCCAATGATTTCACTTTTCTTGTTTGTTTTTCTTTTCATATTAATTGCAATTGAAATCACGCTTAGCGCTGTTAATCGTGTAATGCATGAATTATTATCACCAGAAGAAAAAGCACAAAAAGAACTTGAAGAAAGTTTAAGTTTCAAAGAAAGTACTTGGTTTAAAAACCTAATGCACAAATTGACTCAAACTGCACCAATTGAAAAAGAAGGTGAATTGTTGATGGATCATGATTATGACGGAATCAAAGAGTTGGATAATAATTTACCACCATGGTGGGTATATTTATTCTATATCTGCATCCTTTTCGGAGTTATTTACGTAGTCCGTTACGATGTTTTAGGAGCAGATGATCAGGAAATGGAGTTGAAAAAAGAATTGGCTCAGGCAAAAATTGATGTTGCCGAATACATGAAAACAGCGCCAGATTTAATGGATGAAAAAACAGTGGTTTTACTAACAGATGCACCAAGTTTGGATGAAGGTAAAACAATCTTTACAACCAATTGTGCAGCTTGTCACCGTGCCGACGCAGGAGGGCAAATTGGACCAAACCTTACAGATGATAAATGGATTTTAGGAGGAGGAATTAAAAACCTGTTTCATACCATTACAAATGGAGGTAGAGATGGTAAAGGTATGATTGCCTGGAAAGGAACTCTTAAACCAAAAGAAATACAAAAAGTTGCAAGTTACATTCTGTCCTTACAAGGAAGTAATCCGAAAGATCCGAAAGAACCAGAAGGAGATGTTTGGGTTGATGACAGTGCTCCAAAAACAGATGCCGCTGCGGCAAAACCAGCAGACAGTACAGCAGTAAAAAAATAATTTAGAATACAAATATCATGTCAAATTTACCAGACGAAGCTTTTAGAGATACCATTGGAACTATAGATGAAGGTGGTAAACGGAAATTTATATTTCCTAAAAAACCGTCTGGTAAATTTTATGATTACCGCAAAATTGTCAGTTATGTTTTATTGGCAATCTTATTTATAAATCCGTTTATCAAAATAAATGGAAACCAATTTATGATGTTCAATATTATAGAACGTCGTTTTAATATTTTTGGATTCCCTTTTTGGCCACAAGATTTCTATCTTTTTGTAATTTCAATGCTTATTGGAGTTGTATTTATACTCTTATTTACTGTTGTTTTTGGACGAATATTTTGCGGCTGGATTTGTCCGCAGACTATTTTTCTTGAAATGGTTTTCCGTCGAATTGAATATTGGATTGATGGAGACCGAGGTTCACAATCACGCTTGGCAAGACAAGAATGGAATGCAGAAAAAATTAGAAAAAGACTGACCAAATGGACTATTTTCTTTTTAATTTCTTTTCTTATTGCCAATGTATTTCTGGCTTATTTAGTCGGAAGTGATTCTTTGTTTTTAATGATTGAACAAGGTCCGATTGCACAAGCTAGTAATTTTATAGCGCTACTTATTTTTACAGGTGTTTTCTACTTTGTTTTTGTATGGTTTCGTGAACAGGTTTGTATTATTGCCTGTCCTTACGGAAGATTACAAGGTGTTCTTTTAGATAATAAATCAATCAATGTTGCGTACGATTTTGTTCGTGGTGAAAAAGAAGAAGGACGTGCTAAATTCAATAAAAAAGAAGATCGTGCTTTAACCGGAAAAGGAGATTGTATAGATTGTCTTCAATGTGTACACGTTTGTCCAATGGGAATTGACATCAGAAACGGAACGCAACTAGAATGTACAAATTGTACAGCTTGTATTGACGAATGTGATCACATTATGGAATCTGTAGGATTACCAAAAGGTTTGATTCGTTATGCATCTGAAGATGAAATTGCAAAAAAAGAGCCTTTTAGATTTACAGCAAGAATGAAAGGGTATTCGGCTGTTCTCTTTATTTTGTTGAGTATTTTTGTTGGAATGCTGTTTTTAAGAACTGATCTTCAGGCTGTTATTTTGCGTTTGCCTGGTCAATTGTTTCAACATAACGGAGAAAAAATCAGTAATGTTTACACCTATAAAATTGTAAACAAAACGATGAAAGATTATAATGATATTCATTTCGAATTGATTGATCAAAAAGGAGAAATTAAAAATGTTGGGAAAAGACATTTTAAAGTTGTAAAAGAAGGAATTTCTCAAGGAACATTATTTATCGAAATAGATGAAGTTTTATTAGAAAGTGATAAAACAAAAGTAAAAATTGGAGTTTATAACGGTTCTGAACTCCTGGAAACAACAACTACAAATTTCTTAGGACCACGAAGTTTTAATTAAAAATATACTATTATGAAATTTAATTGGGGAACAGGAATAGTCATAGCATTCGGATTGTTTATGACATTTATTTTATATTTTGTTTTTGAAGTGCAATCCAATTCTAAATACGATAACGATTTGGTTGTAGAAGAATATTACAAACACGACACGCACTTTCAGGAAGAAATGGCTCGAATTCAGAATGCTCACGATTTACAGCATAAACCATCAATCAAATATACAGAAAATGGTGTAGCAGTAATTTTTCCTGCAGGATTTCAGAGTGATAAAGTAAAAGGAAATATTCAATTGTACAGACCTTCAAACAAGAAATTTGACTTCAATACTCAGATTGCTTTAACCAATTCAGAAATTATTATTCCGCAGAAAAAATTAGTAAAAGGACGCTGGGATGTAAATATGGAATGGCAGTACGAAGGCAAAAAATACCTTACTAAAGAAGTTATTTACGTAAACTAAAAAAAAATGTTATTCTCAGCTTTCTTTTTAGGATTAATAAGCAGTTTGCATTGTGTAGGAATGTGCGGACCAATCGCCATGATGCTTCCGGTAGACAGGCAAAATGAAGCTAAAAAGGTAACACAGATTATGACCTATCATTTCGGACGATTGACAGCTTATGCTACGATCGGATTGATTTTTGGTTTGTTAGGAAGAGGTTTTTTTCTGGCAGGATTGCAACAAAAAATGTCAATAATTATTGGTGTAATTATGATTATTGTGGTTTTGATTCCAGAGAAGAAATTTACTCAGTACAATTTTTCTAAACCTGTTTATAAAATCATTTCAAAAATAAAATCAAACCTAGGAAGTCAGTTTAAAAATAAGAGTTATAAATCTCTTTTTACAATTGGCCTTTTAAATGGTTTTCTTCCTTGCGGAATGGTTTATGTTGCTTTGTTTGGAGCAATTGCGATGCAAAGTGCTGTTTATGGCGTTTTTTACATGCTTTTATTCGGAATCGGAACAATCCCGTTAATGACAGTTGTAGTTTATGTTAATACGCTATTGAAATTGCCGTTTCGAAACAAAATTCAAAAGGCAATTCCTTATGTAGCAGTAGTGATTGGAGTTTTATTTATCCTTCGCGGATTAGGATTAGGAATTCCTTATATTTCTCCTTCCAATATGAGTTTATTTGTGCAGCAAACTCCAAACTGCCATTAAAAAATATCTTTTAAAAGATTCTATACAGTCATCGAAAACAGATTTGTTTCCGGTGACTTTCTTTTTAGATGTAAGTCGAAAGCCATACAGATGTTACGAACAAAAGGTCTTCCTTTTTCTGTAATCTTGATTTTATTATTTTCAATCACGATCAATTGATCATTTTCGATTTCATTTAAAGCAATTAAAACTTCAGGAAGTTCAGCAAAATTTAAAGATTCTGCGGTCCAGGAAGTTTCCAATTCGCAAGTTAAATTCAAAATGTGTTTTCTAATGATTAAGTCTTCATTATTCAAAATATGACCTTTAACAACAGGAAGCTCGTTAGATTCTAGAATCTCATAATATTCTTCAAGGTTTTTGGTGTTTTGAGCAAAACTATACCAGCTGTCGCTAATGGAAGAAACACCAAGGCCAATCATAACTTGCGTTTTAGAGGCACTGTAACCCATAAAGTTTCTATGTAGTTTTCCGTTATGAGCCGCTTTGTATAAACTATCATCAACCAAAGCAAAATGATCCATACCAATTTCATGGTAACCATTTTGAATCAGCATTTTTTTACCTGTTTCGTATAATTTTCTTTTTTCAGCATCTTTCGGAAGATTTTCATCATTAAAACCTCTTTGTCCGTTTCCTTTTATCCAAGGCACGTGCGCATAACTGTAAAAAGCTAAACGATCAGGTTTTAATGAGTTTGTTTTTTCAACAGTATCGATTACATCTTCGATAGTTTGAAACGGAAGTCCGAAAATAATATCATGACCAATTGAAGTATAACCAATTTCTTTTGCCCAAAAAGTCACTTTGGCAACATTATGAAAAGGCTGAATTCTGTTTATTGCTTTTTGAACTGTAGCCGAATAATCCTGAACACCAAAACTTACTCGACGAAAACCTAGTTCATATAATTTTTTAAGTTGTTCGTAAGTGGTATTATTAGGATGTCCTTCAAAACTAAATTCATGATTTTCTGCTTTTACAGCATTTTTGAAAATTCCATTGATAAGTTGTTCCAGATTCTCTTTTGAAAAGAAAGTTGGAGTTCCGCCTCCTAAATGAATTTCTTTGATTATAGGTTTTTCAGGAAGTAAATCACAATACATTTTCCATTCTTTCAGAACAGCCTGAATGTATTTTTCTTCAACAGAATGATTTTTTGTAATACGTTTATTGCATCCGCAGAATGTACACATGCTTTCGCAGAATGGTAGATGAATATATAAACTGATTCCGTTCTTTGAATTGCTTTCTGTGAATGATTTTTGTAAAGTTGTGATCCATTTTTCTGATGTGAAATCAGCTTCATTCCAATATGGAACTGTCGGATAGCTAGTATATCTAGGACCTGGGACATTATACTTCTGAGTCAAAGAAATTTTCATAACGACGAATTTAGTTTTCATCAAAATTAAAGCTTCACTGACCGAGATAAAATGACAAATATCATATTGCTATAAAAAAAAGAGACCCAAAAATGAGTCTCTTTTAAGTGAATTAAATAACTAACGTGAAATAGAATCTTGGATGATTTTAAGCCATTTTTTCGCAAACTGATGATCTTGATAGACGCTTATTTGCTTGATTCGGTCATCGTCAAAATCATAGAATGGAATTGTTATATTTTTTGATGTTCCTTTTTCCTGAAATTCAAAATCAATTTTGATAATGGTATCAGAAGCAGCATCTGTCGTTGGGATTAATTTGCAGGAAGCAATTGTGTTTAAATCCACATATATTGATTCTTGTTGATTTGGATTGAAATTCATCAAAATGAACTTATTGTTTTTTTGATCAATTGTTAAAGTCTTATTGTTGATTGATTCTGTCAAATCAAACTCTTCTGGATGATTTGGATTGAACCTTTTTTTGATATTTAAAATTCTTGTTTTACTCGCTTTTGAAGAACGTGCAGAAAAATATACTGGAATTGCGACAATAATTAAAATCACAATTCCCATTATTGTTGTAGTAGTTTCCATAATGGTTTTTTAATGAAATAAATAAAATGATGTAAACCAGCTTTCTGTTAGAAAACGGCTTTAATTGAATAGAAGAATAAATCTTCGATCGGAAATCAAATTTTATTTACCAGAAAAAATGGAATGCGTAGAGTATGACTAAAACCTTTTTACTTTGAGTTGTAAATAGTTTAGTATATATTGTAGAAGTTGTAACAGTTTGATGCTGTGGGATAAGCGGTAAAAGTGAATCAAAACACTTGAGTATTCCTGAAGGATTTGTTTTGATGTTTGCTGCAAACTGATAACTTCCCTGTGGCTGAATAAAAGCTTGCGAATCTCCTGTCTCTTTGCAGAAATTGGTATCCGTTTTTTGTGTTTCAGTTATATGCACAGAAGCTGTGTCTGCCTGATAAGCAAACAAACCTGCAATCAAAAGTGCAATAAAAATAACGGTTTTACGAATCCAATTCATGTCGGCGAATTTAAGTCATAAAACACAATTAATGAAATTTTATAGAATTAATTAACAAACAAAAAGAATCCTCAGTTTTTTATAAAAAAAAGCTGAGGATTTATAAGGTTTATTGTTGCATTTTGAAGTAATAATCGGCAGAATGTTTGCCGCTTCCATAAAATAAGAAGAAGATGCAGACTAGTAGAACAATTACGGCTAAAAGTAAACTCTCAGAATGCATTTTTCCCATAAAATTTACAAGAACTGCACCAAAAAGAATAGGTAATTGAGCTGCAACTGCCCATCGAGTCAATAATCCGAAAATAATCATTATACCACCAATCATATGAGCAGGAGCAATGTAATGCAGCATAAACATACCTCCTCCAAACTTATCAATTGGGGAAATCAAATCATGCAGGTATTGAATATTGGTGACAAATGAGACGCCTTTCATAAATAAAAATCCACCCAAAACAATACGTACTAAATCCACTGGTAAATAAGTGTGCGAATTCGCCCATTTATTCAAACTTTTTACATTTTCCATGATGTTGTGTGATTAAAAATTATATACTAAGTTACTAATTTTTAATCAGATATTTATTTTTAACACCTTGAAAATAAGTTTTTTGCTTTTTATTTAACGTATCGTTGAGAATTCCTAAATCCTTAAACCTGAATAACTCCTAAATTAAATGGTTTTTGAATAGGAGAGTGGTTGGCAGCTTCGATTCCCATTGAGATCCATGTTCTGGTGTCTAAAGGATCAATGATGGCATCTGTCCAAATTCTGGCTGCTGCATAATAAGGAGAAGTCTGCTCATCATAACGTGCTTTTATTTTATTGAAAAGTTCCGTTTCTTTTTCTTCGTCAACTTTTTCTCCTTTCGCTTTAAGCGAAGATGCTTCAATTTGTGCTAACACTTTTGCGGCTTGAGTTCCACCCATTACAGCAAGTTCTGCACTTGGCCAGGCAAAAATTAAACGAGGATCATATGCTTTTCCACACATAGCATAATTTCCAGCTCCGTATGAATTTCCGACAATAACCGTAAATTTTGGAACAACAGAATTGCTCACTGCATTTACCATTTTAGCTCCGTCTTTAATAATTCCGCCATGTTCAGATTTTGAACCAACCATAAAACCGGTAACATCTTGTAAAAACACCAACGGAATTTTTTTCTGATTACAATTCGCAATAAAACGGGTTGCTTTGTCAGCGCTGTCAGAATAAATCACACCGCCAAATTGCATTTCGCCTTTTTTGGTTTTTACGACTTTACGCTGATTCGCTACAATTCCAACCGCCCAGCCATCAATTCTGGCATAACCAGTTATAAGAGATTGTCCGTAACCTTCCTTATAAGCTTCAAATTCAGAATTATCGACCAAACGCTTGATGATTTCCATCATATCATATTGTTCGCTTCTAGCTTTTGGAATAATTCCGTAAATATCATTTGGCTCTAAAGCTGGTTTTTCAGTTTTGATTCGGCTGTAACCTGCTTTATCAAAATCACCAATTTTATCTACAATATTTTTGATTTTGTCTAAAGCATCTTTATCGTCTTTGGCTTTATAATCGGTAACGCCTGAAATTTCGCAATGTGTTGTAGCTCCACCTAAAGTTTCATTATCGATTGTTTCTCCAATAGCGGCTTTTACCAAATAACTTCCGGCAAGAAAAATACTTCCTGTTTTATCAACGATTAAAGCTTCGTCGCTCATAATAGGAAGATAAGCACCACCGGCAACACAGCTTCCCATAACGGCTGCGATTTGAGTGATTCCCATGCTGCTCATCTGAGCGTTGTTTCTAAAAATACGTCCGAAATGTTCTTTATCTGGAAAAATTTCATCCTGCATAGGCAAATAAACACCTGCGCTATCTACAAGATAAATAATTGGAAGTCTGTTTTCCATCGCAATTTCTTGCGCACGAAGGTTTTTCTTTCCAGTAATCGGGAACCAAGCTCCTGCTTTTACAGTTGCATCATTAGCTACAACGATACATTGTTTTCCTTTGATGTAGCCAATTTTCACGACAACACCTCCCGAAGGACATCCTCCGTGTTCTGGATACATTCCCTCACCAGCAAAACCGCCAATTTCAATACTTTTCGAATTTTCATCCAATAAATAAGCAATTCTTTCACGAGCTGTCATTTTACCTTCAGCATGCAGTTTTTCAATTCTTTTTTCGCCTCCGCCTAATTTAACTTTGGCAAATTTTTGTTTTAATTCAGAAAGGAGCAATTTATTGTAATCTTCGTTTTTATTGAAGTTTAAATCCATGATATAGTATTGATTTTATAAAATAGCGTTGGCTAATTTACAAAATCAATTGAAATAAAAGAAAGTAGTTTTATATTATGATTAGTCTCTTGAGATTAGTTTCTAAAAGTTTTAATTGAAATTATTTTCTTTAATTTGTTCTTCATACTAATTAGTATTTTTTATGTCAAAAGCAACCAATACACGACTTACAATTCTTCAAAAAGCATTTGAGTTGATTTATATAAAAGGATATCAAACCACAAGTATTGATGAAATTATTGCTACAACCAAAGTAACAAAAGGGGCGTTTTATTACCATTTTAAAACTAAAGATGATATGGGAATTGCCATTATTGAAGAGATTTTGAAGCCTACGATGTTGAATGATTTTATAAAACCAACAGAGAATTCTCAAAATCCTATTGATGATTTTTATAATATGATTTCGTATCTATTGCTTGAAGATCCTTTTTTAGATGTAAAATACGGCTGTCCAGTTGGAAATCTAACACAAGAAATGGCTTCATGGAATACTAAATTTAGTGAAGCTTTGGCAGAATTAGTAAAGCAATGGAAAGAAACGATTGTAAATGCTATTGAAAAAGGACAGGAAAAAGGTTTAATTCGAAAAGATATTGTGGCAGAGCAAGTCTCACTTTTTATTTTATCAGGCTATTGGGGAATAAGAAATTTTGGAAAACTTCAAAACGATAAAACGGCTTATGGTGTTTATCTACAGGAGTTTAAGAGGTATTTGAATGATTTGAAATAAAATTTTCATCAAAAAACATACTAATTGGTATGTTTTTTAAATACATTTGCATTGTCTAAATCAAAAAACAATGCATCAATCTATTTTAATTGGCCATTCTTTTATGCGATGGCTTGTATTGGTAAGCTTAATCTATTCGATTTACATTGCTTACAAAGGGTATTCTTATCAACTTTCTTTTACCAAGAAAGATAATCTCGTCCGACATTGGACGGCAACTATTGCACATATTCAGCTCCTTTTTGGAATATTGGTTTATGTGCAAAGTCCAATCGTGAAATATTTCTGGAGAAATTTTAAAGATGGAATTCAGAATATGGATACCCTTTTCTTCGGACTTATTCATATTGTTTTAATGCTTATTGCGGTTGTTTTTATTACAATTGGTTCTGCTTTAGCAAAAAGAAGACTTTCTGATAAACAAAAATTTAAAACCATGTTGATTTGGTTTTCAATCGCTTTAATTATCATTTTTGTTGCCATTCCATGGCCATTCTCACCATTTGCTAACCGACCTTATTTAAGATAATGATGAAAAATTTACTTCAAACTAACACCGGGCGTTTACGAATTATTGGATTTTTAGAAGGAACATCACTTTTGATTTTGTTTTTTATTGCGATGCCTCTAAAATACATTTTTGAAATGCCGTTTTTAACAAGACCCGTTGGAACTATTCATGGTGCTTTATTTCTACTTTTTATTTTTAATACTTTGAGTGTAGGAGTAGAGCAGAATTGGAAATTTAAAGAGACTACTTGGAAAGTACTTCTGGCATGTATAGTTCCTTTTGGAACTTTTTATATCGATTCTAAAATCTTAAGTAAAATCAATACCTGATAATTATGGTTTTTGTATTTAAAACGAATGTTGACAGTGTTTCTAAAATAAAGAAAATTGCTCCTAAGCTTAATAAGTTATTTCCGAATTCTAAATGGAATTTTGATCTCGAAGACTGTGATAATATTTTGCGATTTGAATGTAAAGATGATATTATCGAAAAAGTAACTTTTCTAATGAAGGTAATTGGTTTCGAATGTGAAGCTTTATAAAAACAAAAAACCAGAAGAATTAACTTCTGGTTTTTTATAGTATAATTTGAAAACTATTCTTTTACTTTATTCAAAGAAAGTGCGTTAATGCAGTAACGTAATCCACTTGGCGGAGGGCCGTCAGGGAAAATATGCCCTAAATGTGAATCGCAAACATTGCAGGTTACCTCAACGCGAACCATTCCGTGCGATCTGTCGGCATGATAACCAACTGCATTTTCTTTTACAGGTTGTGTAAAAGACGGCCATCCTGTTCCAGATTCGAATTTTTCGCTTGCATCAAACAATAAAGTACCGCAGCATTTACATTCATAAATTCCTGGTTCAAACAAACTACACATTTCAGAGCTAAAAGATCTTTCAGTTCCTTTTAAACGCGTTACCTGAAATTCTTCTGGAGTTAGAATTTGTTTCCATTCTTCCTCTGTTTTTTCCACTCTTTTATCTGGAGTTGGATTTCCTTTATTTGTAAAATGAATTACATCTGCCCATTTTATCATAACTTTTGTTTTTTTTGTTTCAGGTTTCAAGTTTCAAGTTGCTGTGACTGCAAACTGCGACTGTGACTGAATATTATTCCTCTTCTTTCTGTCCCATCATCATTAGATAGGCTTTAAGGAAAGGGTCAATATTTCCGTTCATTACACCATCTACATCGCTGGTTTCGTAACCTGTACGAACGTCTTTTACTAATTTATAAGGCTGCATTACGTAATTACGAATCTGCGAACCCCATTCGATTTTCATTTTTCCAGCTTCGATGTCGGCACGTTGCGCTTGCTGTTTTTTCAATTCGATTTCATACAATTGAGAACGAAGCATTTGCATAGCACGCTGTCTGTTGTCTTGCTGAGAGCGAGTTTCAGAACATTGAATCTGAATTCCAGTTGGTTTGTGAACTAACTGAACTTTAGTTTCAACCTTATTTACGTTCTGTCCACCAGCACCACTCGAACGAGAAGTTGTAATTTCAATATCGGCAGGATTAATGTCGATTTCGATACTATCATCAACTAATGGATAAACGTAAACCGATACGAAAGAAGTATGACGTTTAGCGTTACTATCAAACGGCGAAATACGAACCAAACGGTGAACACCGTTTTCTCCTTTTAAATATCCGAACGAATAATCTCCTTCGAACTCTAAAGTTACGGTTTTAATTCCAGCAACATCACCTTCTTGAAAGTTAAGTTCTTTGATTTTGTAGCCATAACTTTCTCCCCACATCATGTACATACGCATTAGCATTCCTGCCCAGTCGCAACTTTCAGTTCCTCCAGCTCCAGCAGTAATCTGAACTACAGCACTTAAACTATCACCTTCATCAGAAAGCATGTTTTTGAATTCGATGTTTTCAATGTGCGATTGTGCAGCATCGTATTGTTCATCTAATTCATCAACTGAAAGTTCACCTTCTTTATAAAAATCATAAGCCAGCTGTAATTCATCTGTAAGAGAGACAGCTTTGTCATAATCTTCAATCCATTTTTTCTTGTTTCGAAGATTTTTTACAATGTTTTCTGCTTCTTTTGGATTGTTCCAAAAGTCAGGAGCAAATGTTTTTTCTTCTTCGTTGGCAATTTCGATTAGCTTGGCATCGACGTCAAAGATACCTCCTCAACGCACCAAGGCGCTCCACAATACCTTTTACTTGTTCGGCTGTTGTCATAAATTAATTAATAGGTTTTTATATGTTTTTTAGAATTATTACGTTAATTTGGTCTATAGAAACTAGCGAGTTAAATTTTACTAAAACTTGCTCAGAATAACTATTTGTAATACGTAATTTTGCATACAAAAATAAGATATAGTTTTTAGAATATGGAAATAAATTTAATCAGCGATACCATAACAAAGCCTACTTATGAAATGCTGCAGTATATGTTTAACGCCCATGTTGGCGATGATGTATACAAACAGGACCCAACGGTGATTGAATTAGAAAACAGAACAGCAGAATTTTTTGGTATGGAAGCTGGGCTTTTTTTTCCGTCTGGAACTATGGCAAACCAGACAGCAATTAAACTACATACGCAGCCTGGTGAACAATTGATTGCCGATAAGTATGCACACGTTTATCATTATGAAGGAGGAGGTGCTTCTTTTAACAGCGGAGTTTCTTGCTGTTTAATAGATGGAAACCGAGGAATGATAACGGCTGCACAAGTAAAAGCAGCGATAAATGATCCAGAATTTTATCATAGTCCATTGACTAGTTTGGTTTGTGTAGAAAATACAACCAACAAAGGTGGTGGAGCCTGTTACGAATTAGAAGATTTAAGAGAAATAAAAAAGGTCTGTGATGCTCATAATTTAAAATTCCATTTAGACGGTGCGAGAATTTGGAATGCTTTAGTAGCTAAGAGACAGAATCCTAGAGAATTTGGAGCTATTTTCGATACAATTTCGGTTTGTTTATCTAAAGGACTAGGTGCTCCAATTGGTTCGGTATTGCTTGGAAGTAAAGCTGATATTCACAGGGCGTTGAGAATCAGGAAGATATTGGGTGGTGGAATGCGTCAAGTTGGTTATTTAGCAGCTGCGGGATTATATGCTTTGGCTCATAATATCGAAAGATTGGCAGAAGATCATCGCAGAGCAAAAGAAATTGCGAAAATCTTAAGCACAAAACCTTGGATCGCATCTATAGAACCTGTTGAAACCAATATTTTGATTTTTTCGCTGGCAGAAGGGTATAGTGACCAATTGTTAATCGAGAAATTAAAACAGAAAAATATCCTTATAAGTTCTTTAGGACATAATAAACTTCGTATTGTTACGCATCTTGATTATAAAGAAGTGATGCATACTTATGTATTAGAAACACTTTCGAAGTTTTAGGAAAAAGTAACAAAGTAACAAAGCGACAAAGGTTCAGAGGTTTTTAGCAAAGATTTTAAACCTTTGTAACTCTGAACCTTTGTTCCTTTGTCCCTTTTTTATTTAAACAAATTATCCATTCCAGGGATAGACGGCATATCCATTCTGGCTACAGCATCTAATTCTCTTTCATTAACATTTGTAGCTTTTTCGATTGCTTTATTTAAAGTCACAATTAAGTAATCTTCTAATTGTTCTTTGTCTTCTAATAAAGAATCGTCTATTGAGATTGTTTTTATTTTTCTGCTTGCCGTAATGGTAATTTTTAATAATCCGTCAGCGCTTTGTTCATCAATCAAAACAGTATCTAAACGCTTTTTTGTATCTTCAATTTTTTGTTGGGTTTCTTTAAGTTTACCCATCATTCCCATTAAATCCATTTTTGTTGATTTTTTAAATTATTTCAGACAAAATTAGTATATTGCTGTGTGAATTCAATAGAATATTTTAAGAAAAAATTAATTCTGTTCTGTTGGGTTTGTGCTATTTTTGCGTCTTCATATTTAAAAATTAATGCTTAATAAATGCAAAATGATATATCAGCCCCAAAGGCTAACATAATTCCAAAAACATTAAAAAAACATAAAGAAACGAGGATTGACAACTACTTTTGGCTGAATGACCGCGAAAATTCAGAAGTGATCGATTACCTAAATCAGGAAAACGCTTACTATGAAAGCATGACTTCTCATACTCAAAATTTAAAAGACAATCTGTTTGAAGAAATGAAAGGAAGAATTAAAGAAGATGATTCTTCGGTTCCTTATTTCTATAACGGATATTTTTACATTACACGTTTCGAAACAGGACAGGATTATCCAATTTTCGCTCGAAAAAAAGGAAGTCTTTCTGCAGAAGAAGAAATTCTTTTTAATTGTAACGAAATGGCAAAAGGACATGCTTACTTCAAATTAGGAGGCTTAAGCATTAGTCCAGATAATAAATTTGCCAGTTTTGGAGTTGATATTGTGGGTAGAAGAATTTATACTATTCAAATAAAAAACTTAGAAACAGGTGAAATTTTAGCAGATAAAATAGAAAATGTTACCGGAGCTTCAGTTTGGGCAAACGATAATAATACTATTTTTTATGTGAGACAGGATCAGGTAACATTAAGAGCTGATAAAGTTTTTAGACATAAATTAAATACAGTTTCTGAAAAAGATGTTTTGGTTTATGATGAAACCGATGATACTTTTAATGTTTCCATCAGTAAAGAAAAATCAAGAAAATATATTGTTATTGGTTCTGGAAGTACTTTAACAACAGAATATAGGATTTTAAATTCTAATGATCCTGACGGAGAATTTGCGGTTTTTCAACCACGTGTTCGCGGATTGGAATACAGTATTTCTCATTATGAAGATTCGTTTTATGTTTTGACTAATAAAGATAAAGCGACGAATTTTAAATTAATGAAAACACCTGAAAACAAAACAGGAAAGAAAAACTGGGTTGATCTTATTCCACACAGAGAAGATGTTTTGTTGGAAGATATTGAAATCTTTAAAAATTATTTAGTTGTAGAAGAACGTTCAAACGGATTAAATCATATTAGAATCATGCCTTGGGGTGATGAACCTGATTATTATCTTCCTTTTGGAAGTGAAACGTATAACGCTTATACGACAACAAATGTCGATTTTGACACCGATATTTTACGTTACAGCTATCAATCATTGGCAACACCGTCTTCTGTGATTGATTTTAATATGAAAACTAAAACCAAAGAAATCTTAAAAGAGCAGCAGGTTTTAGGTGGCAAATTTGATAAAAATAATTACATAGAAGAACGTATTTGGGCAACGGCAAGAGATGGAGTAAAAGTGCCAATTTCGATGGTTTACAGAAAAGGATTAGAGAAAAATGGTAAAAATCCGTTATTGTTGTATGCTTACGGTTCGTACGGAATAACGATGGATACTTACTTTTCTTCAACAAGATTATCGCTTCTTGACCGCGGATTTGTTTATGCAATCGCACATATTAGAGGAGGTGAGGACTTAGGAAGACAATGGTATGAAGACGGGAAACTGTTAAAAAAGAAAAATACCTTTACAGATTTCATTGATTGCTCTAAATTTGTAATAGACCAAAAGTATACTTCTCCTGAACATCTTTATGCAGAAGGAGGGTCGGCTGGTGGACTTTTAATGGGAGTAATTGTAAATGAAGCTCCTGAATTGTACAATGGAGTCATTGCTCAGGTGCCTTTTGTAGACGTAATTACCACGATGTTGGATGACAGTATTCCGCTTACAACAGGAGAGTATGATGAATGGGGGAACCCAAACAATAAAAAATATTACGATTATATGTTGTCGTACTCACCTTACGATAATGTAAAAGCGCAGGAATATCCTAATATGTATGTTTCTACCGGATTACACGATTCGCAGGTACAGTATTGGGAGCCAGCTAAATGGGTTGCAAAATTGAGAGATTTAAAAACAAATAATAAACTTTTGTTTTTAGATACCAACATGGATGCAGGGCATGGCGGGGCTTCGGGACGTTTTGAGGCTTTAAAAGACTTAGCAAAAGAATTTAGTTTTTTATTAGATTTAGAAAAAATTAAAAGCTAATTAGATTTTTTTTGTTAAATTTGCAACCTATCAAGGTTAATTTAAAAAGGCCTTTGATTAACTATTTTTTTATGAAAGAAGAAATAACCGCTTATAATAATGTTTTAGAGTTAATAGGTAATACCCCGCTTATTAAACTAAATAAAATCACCGAAGAGTTAGAAGGGAATTTCTACGCAAAGGTAGAAGCTTTCAATCCAGGTCATTCCTCAAAAGATAGAATCGCATTATATATTATTGAAGAAGCCGAGAAAAGAGGAATTCTTTCGCCAGGAGATACCATTATCGAAACAACATCTGGAAATACAGGTTTTAGTTTAGCAATGGTAAGCATTATTAAAGGTTACAATTGTATTTTAGCAGTAAGTTCAAAATCATCTAAAGATAAAATTGACATGCTGCGAAGTTTAGGAGCCAAAGTATATGTCTGTCCGGCACACGTTTCTGCAGATGATGAAAGATCATACTATAATGTAGCAAAACGTTTACACGAAGAAACAAAAGGGTCGGTTTACATCAATCAATATTTTAACCAATTGAATATTGATGCTCACTACAACACTACAGGTCCGGAAATTTGGGAACAGACAAAAGGACAAATTACGCACTTAGTTGCTTGCAGCGGAACAGGAGGAACTATCTCTGGAACTGCAAAATTCTTAAAAGAAAAAAATCCAAATATTAGAATCTTAGGAGTTGATGCTTTTGGATCTGTATTGAAAAAATACCATGAAACAAAAGAATTCGACAGCAAAGAAATTTATCCTTATCGTATAGAAGGTTTGGGTAAAAACTTGATTCCATCGGCTACAGATTTCGATATTATCGATAAATTCATGAAAGTAACTGACGAAGAAAGTGCTCACTCTGCAAGAGAAATCACTCGTAAAGAAGGTTTATTTGTTGGATATACTTCGGGAGCAGTAATGCAGGCTATCAAACAATATGCTGAAGAAGGAGAATTTACAAAAGACAGCAATATTATTGCCATTTTCCCAGATCACGGTTCTCGTTATATGAGTAAAGTATTTAGTGATGACTGGATGAATGAACAAGGTTTCTTTGACAGTGTTAACGAAGAAGAAGCTCAAAAAATTGAATTCGTAAAGTAATTAAATTACTTTTTTAAATATCAAACTCCATTCGTATTTACGAATGGAGTTTTTTTATGCGCTTTATTCAAAATAAAGTTATTGAGTATTTTGTTAAAAACACGTATTTATACGTGAGAAATTATTAAGTTGATTAAAATTTGTGTAGTATTTTAGTAATAGTATTGAAAGTGTTGAAATGTGCTTTTAACGATTAAAAATGAGAGAAAAAGTTTATTTTAACGAGTATTTCTGTAAGTTGTCGGAAATATTTCCCTTCAGATTCATAATAATCTAGTTTAGCAGTGTTAAAATAACCTTAGTTGTTTAATCCCTAAAATCTATTATTATGAAAAAATTACTACTCACAGTTTTGTTTGTAAGTTATTTGAATGTTAATGCGCAAACACCGATTCAGGAATTTAACTTTAATGGTACTTTAAATAATACCGCCAACACCACTTCATTTATGGGAGTTGATAATTTCGTTGCCGACAGGTCTGGAGATGTCAGAGGAGCTCAACGATTAAACAATAAAGCTTTAGAAGCTGTTATCGAAAATCTGCCACAAGGTAAAAATGCCAGAACAATCAGTATTTGGGTTAAATTCAATGATATTTCTAAGGCTAACTATATTTGGGGCTATGGAAATGCTTACAATGCTCAATATTGTGGTTTATTGCAACAAGGAACATCTACTTCTAATTCAGATTTGAGCCTGGCAGCCTGGGGAGCTTCTAATGATGTAATTGTATCTACTCCTCTTGAAAAATATGTTTGGTACAATTATACGATTACTTATGAGGGAACAATGTCGAGAATTTACCGTGACGGAAAGTTATTGAAATATCTTGAAGGAATGACCAGAGCAACAAATGGAACTATTTTTAGATTAGGAGAAATTAATACTACAATTGGTATTAATGCAGATATAGATGATTTAAAAATCTACAATGTTGCTTTAACTCCCGAACAGGTTAGTGCACTTTATGAAAGTGAAAAACCAGTTGTTTCTGTGGCGGCAGCACCAGTAATGGAATTAAAAACGTCTAAAACTACTATCACTCCAAAAGGAAAAACAGCTGCTAAAGCTGGTAGCGGAACAATAATAACTTCTAGCGATGTTAGTGGTTCTGTTAAAAATATTGAAGTGTATTCGCAAGGGCAAAAAATAGTAGGAAGTAATGCAATGAATATTAATGATTTGCCGGAGGGAACTTATTTATTAAAAGTAACAAGTACTCCAGCTCAAAAAATTACTTCAAAATAATGGCTTTTACTTATTTTTTTAATATTAGTTTTTAAGTTGCGTAAGCAATAGAATTTTTTGAAATAGTGAAAAAAGCCTTTTGAGAGTATCAGAAGGCTTTTTTGTACTATAAATATATTTTTTTTAGAAATCTAGCCAGAAAGAAAGTAATATCCTTGTTTTTGATTTTGTGAGAATCTTTTATTTTTGTGTAGGAATTACTTGTTAGTACTGAATTAAAATTATATTTTTAACAAAATTTATAAAAATATTAAATCAAAATTGAAGTTGGAAGAATTGTTTAATGAAGTTTGATTCCAGTAAAATTTGTTTTTAAATCCAAGAAACATTCTGATAAATATACAATTATGAAAAAAATATTACTCGCTTTAATGTTTGTAAGTTTTTTAAATACCAATGCGCAAAATCCTGTTCAGGAATTTACTTTCAACGGGAACTTAAACAGTGCAGATAATACCCTTTCTTTTTTAGGAACTCCGGTTTTTGTAAACGACAGGATGGGAGCACCAAAAAGTGCTTTGAGGTTGACTAATAAAGCATATCAGGCTGTAGTTGGGGATCTTCCACAAGATAATAAACCAAAAACTTTTTCTGTTTGGGTAAAGTTTAATGCTGTAACCGCGGCAAATTATATTCTAGGTTATGGAACGGCTGTAAACGGTCAGTATTTTGGATTAATACAGCAACCAGCTGTTTCTGGTAGTTCTGACTTGAGTTTAGTAGGTTGGGGAGATGCGAATAACATTGTCGTTTCTGTACCTCTTGTAAAAGAAACCTGGTATTTTTATAGCGTTACCTATGACGGAAATGTTTCTAAAATTTACCGTAACGGAGAGCTCTTAAAAACTGTCGAAGGAATTCAGCGTTCGGCAAAAGGTTATATTCTGAACATCGGAAAATTAAACACCTCAACAAGTATCAATGCCGATATTGATGATCTAAGATTATATAGTGTTGCAATGACAGATGAACAGGTAAAAGAGGCTTATAATAGTTCTAAACCGACTGTTGTTGTTTCAGCGCAATCTGCTCCAGTTACTAATACGGTGAAGAAAACTGTCGCGCCACCTGTAAAAACTGTGGCTCCGATAGTTGCCGCTTCAAATGACATTAATAAAACAGGGAAAAGCATTGAGGTTTTCTCTCAAGGTAAAAAACTGATAGGAACAGATGCTTCTAATTTAACCGATTTACCAGAAGGAACTTATTTGATTAAGGTAATCAATACTGCTGAGAAAAAGTAACAACTTTAAAATTGTAAAAAAGCCTTCTGAATTTCAGAAGGTTTTTTGTTTTTAGCTTAATGCATTGATTGCTATAAGTGCTAATTTTATAATGGTTTATCTTGTAATTTATTAGGTTTTCATA
>NZ_DASWYK010000143.1:0-34403 GCF_036405015.1 Flavobacterium sp.
GTATGTTTTAAACAACAAGCCGCAACTGCAAAATCTAATGCTCTTTGGTTGTTGTTTTGATATTCTAATAAACCATAAATTAATCCTCCCATAAAAGCATCGCCACTTCCTACGCGGTCTACAACCGGAGTAACTTCTTTAACGGCTGCACTGTGAATCGTTTTTCCGTCATATAAAATTCCACCAATTCTTTGGTGTGATGCACTTACAGAATAACGAAGTGTTGTTGCTGCAATCTGAAGATTTGGAATCAATTCAAACAATTTATCGTAAACTGTTGGAAGTGATTTTTCATCCTGATAATTTGGATTTACTTTTGGAATTCCCAACATGAAATAAGCCGTATCAATATCTCCCAAAATCACATTGCTGTATTTTAGCATTTCTGGCATTACTTCACTTGGTGTTTTTCCATACTGCCAAAGTTTTGATCTATAATTTAAGTCGCATGAGATTTTAACTCCTAATTTATGAGCGACTTTAATAGCTTCTAAACAAGCTTCTGCTGCACTTTCTGAAATGGCTGGTGTAATACCGCTCCAGTGAAACCATTCAGCACCTTCCAAAACTTTTTCCCAATCCACCATTCCTTTTTGGATTGTTGACATAGCACTGTGCGCACGGTCGTACACTACATTACTTCCGCGAGTTCCTGCACCTGTTTCTAAGAAATAGATTCCTAAACGTTCTCCTCCGTAAACCATGTTTTTAGATTCGACATTCATTTTTCGCATTTCTTTTAATGCTGAAAAACCAATTTCGTTTTCAGGTAATCTGGATACAAATTCAGCATTAATACCATAATTTGCCAAAGAAACACATACATTGAATTCTCCACCACCATAGGTTGCACCAAATGCTGTAGATTGTGAAAAACGTAAATGTCTCTCCGTTGAAAGACGAAGCATAATTTCTCCAAATGCAACTACTCTACTCATATTATTTTTATATTTATTTTTACCATTAAGGCATTAAGAAAATTAAGCTCTACCGTATGTTTTCTTTGCTAGTAAAAGTTAAGTTTATTAAGCCTGCTTGCTTAATTATCTTTATTTAAGCAACTTATTTATTACCCCAAAAACTTAATTTTCTTAATATCTTAATGGTTCCAAAAAAAACTTTTTGTTAGAATTTGAAATACTCTTTTGCGTTGTTGTATGAAATATCAGAAACTAATTTTCCAACCCATTCCATATCATTTGGCAATTCTCCTCTTTTGATTTCATCTCCAAGAAGATTACATAAAATACGTCTGAAATATTCATGTCTTGGAAACGATAAGAAACTTCTTGAATCTGTCAACATTCCAACGAAACAGCTAATTAAGCCCATGTTAGAAAGTGCATTCAATTGTTTTGTCATTCCGTCTTTTTGATCTAAGAACCACCATCCTGAACCAAATTGTACTTTTCCGCGAACGCTTCCGTCGTTGAAGTTTCCAATCATAGTTGCCATAACTTCGTTATCAGCAGGATTTAAGTTATAAATGATAGTTTTAGTCAATTTATCTTTACTGTCTAAAGCATTCAAGAAAGCAGATAATTTTTGTGCTTGAGGATAATCTCCGATAGAATCCCATCCTGTATCTGGACCTAAAATTCTGTGCATACGAGCATTATTGTTACGCAATGCACCTAAGTGAAACTGTTGTACCCATCCAAACTCATGATAAGTTTCTGATAAGAAAACTAAAATCGCACTATGGAATTTTAAAACTTCTTCTGGAGACAATTCGCCGTTTTCTCTTTTCTTTTTGAAAATAGCATTTACTTCACTTTCTGTAAAGCTTTCAAAATCAATTTGATTTAATCCGTGATCACTTAATTTACATCCGTTTGCATTAAAGAATTCGATTCTTTTTCTTAAAGCAGACTGTAAATCAGCGTAAGTGTTAATTGCAACTCCGGACACATCCCCTAATGTGTCCAGATATGCATTATAACCATCATTAGCAATTAAGATGGCTTTATCAGGTCTGAAAGCCGTACTCATCTTGATTCCAGTTGAGTTGTTTGCGAATTTTTGGTGAAATTCTAATGTATCAATTGGATCTTCTGTAGTACAAACCAATTCAGCGTTTACTTTTTTAAGAAGATTTTGCGTGCTGTAAGCTGGAGAATTGATTTTCTCAGATGTTTCTAAATAAATTTTCTCAGCCGACTTTTCATTCAACAAATCATAAATATCAAAATAGCGAGCCAATTCTAAATGAGTCCAGTGGTACAAAGGATTACGCATTGTGTACGGAACTGTTTTTCCCCAGTTTAAGAACTTATCTTTATCAGATCCATTTCCTGTAACAAACTGCTCGTTGATTCCTAAAGTACGCATTGCACGCCATTTGTAGTGGTCACCATTGATCCAAACTTGAGTAATATTTTCAAAGATTTTATCTTCGGCAATAAACTGTGGGTTTAAGTGATTATGGTAATCTATAATTGGCTGATTTTTAGAGTAATTGTGATATAACTCTTCAGCATATTTATTTTCTAATAAAAAATTATCGTTTATGAATGTCTGGCTCATGTCTTTTTAATATAATTTGAAAATTATTCTTCGTTTGAAGGTTTTCCGATTGTAGCAAGGATTCCACCGTCAACATACAAAATGTGACCGTTTACAAAATCACTTGCTTTTGATGATAAAAATATCGCTGCTCCGGCTAGATCGCTTGGATCTCCCCATTTCGCAGCTGGCGTTCTGCTAATAATGAAATCATTAAAAGGATGTCCGTCAACTCTAATTGGTTTTGTTTGCTCAGTTGCAAAATATCCAGGTCCGATTCCGTTAATCTGAACATTGTATTTTGCCCATTCTGTTGCCATGTTTTTAGTAAGCATTTTTAAACCGCCTTTTGCAGCAGCGTAAGCAGAAACTGTATTTCTACCCAACTCACTCATCATAGAACAGATATTGATGATTTTTCCTTGTCTTCTTTGGATCATCCCTTTTGCAACATGCTTAGAAACGATAAACGGACTTACTAAATCAATATCAACCACTTCTCTGAAATCAGAAACTTCCATATCTAACAACGGAATTCTTTTGATAATTCCAGCATTGTTGATTAAGATATCGATTGGTCCAACTTCACTTTCAATTTTTTGAACAGCTGTTTTCACTTCTTGCTCTTCTGTTACATTAAATTTGTAACCGACAGCATTAATTCCTTCACTTTTTAATTCTGCAACAGCAGTATCAATTTTTTCTTGAGAAGAATTTCCGTTTACAACAATTGTTGCACCCGCCTGACCTAATCCTTTTGCCATTGCCATTCCCAATCCGTGTGTACTTCCTGTGATAAGGGCAACTTTTCCTTTTATATCAAATAAATTTGTCATTTTCTTATCTTAAATCAGTGATTTTACAAACATCCATATCTCCGTAATCTAAGTTTTCACCAGCCATACCCCAGATAAAAGTATAATTACTAGTTCCCGAACCTGAGTGAATAGACCAAGGTGGAGAAATTACTGCCTGATGATTGTTCATCCAGATATGTCTTGTTTCCTGTGGTTGTCCCATAAAGTGGCAAACAGCTTGATCTTGTGGAATATCCAAATAGAAATAAACTTCCATTCTACGATCGTGAACATGTGCTGGCATTGTATTCCAAACACTTCCTGGTTTTAATTCTGTCATTCCCATTTGCAATTGGCAAGTTGTTACCACGCTTCCAATAATCATTTGGTTTACAGTTCGGTGATTAGCCGTTTCCATTGTTCCCAACTGTAATTTATTAGCTTCAGCTAAACTTACTTTTTTAGTTGGGTAAGTTGTGTGTGCTGGCGCTGAGTTTAAATAGAATTTAGCTGGATTGTTTTTGTCATCACTTTTAAAAACCACTTCTTTATTTCCAGCACCGATATACAAAGCATCTTTAAAACCTAACTCATAAGTAGTTCCTTCAACTACTACAGAACCACTTCCTCCAACATTAATAATTCCTAATTCTCTTCTTTCCAAAAAATAAGGAGCTTTAAGAGGATCGATTGTTTCTAAAGCCAAATCGCCTTTTACAGGAACTGCAGAACCTGCAATATATCTGTCGTAATGTGAATAAACCAACACTACTTCATCTTCCTGCATTAGGTCATCGATTAAGAATTCTTCTCTCAATTGCTGTGTGTCATATTTTTTAACAGCTTCAGGGCTTGACGCGTATCTTGAACTATATTTTGTCATAATTTTAAATTAATGTAATCGATTGCACAAAATTATATTTTTATATTTAAATAGCATAATTGAAACGAAAAAAATATTTCAATTCTGTTCATTTTTCTTTATAACTCAACCTTTTTCATTCGCGGAACCAGTAAATGCATTATCAGCCAAGCCAATAAATACGAAGCTCCACAAATACAGAACATAATAAAATAACCTGTTTCTACTTTACCCAATTTAGTATAGTAAACAAACATATTTTTCTGAACTAATAAGGTCAACAAAATTCCTCCTAATGCTCCAAACATCCCTCCCAATCCTGTAACCGATGCCGTTGCTTTTTTAGGAAACATATCTGATACTGTTGTAAAGATATTAGCGCTCCAAGCCTGATGAGCCGAAACAGCCAAACCAATTACTAAAATTGCAAACCAAATATTAATGCTTCCCAACTGTTGCGCAAATAAAACTGGCAGAACAGCAAAAGCATAAAGAAGCATACTTGTTTTACGAGCTTTGTAAGCAGGCCAGTTATTATTTATCAATTTTAACGGAAGCCAACCTCCGCCAATACTTCCAATACTTCCAATCATATAAACCAACGCACAAGGCCAAATAATTTCTGTTGCTGTAAGCTTATATTGTTTCATTAAAAAATCAGGCAACCAGAATAAATAAAACCACCAAACTGGATCTGTCAACAATTTTCCGATTGCAAAAGCCCAAGTTTGACGGAATGATAATAATTTAATCCACGAAACTTTTTCTTTTGATTCTTCTACAACTTCTTCTACTTTATCAGAAGTGATATATTCAAATTCTGCCTGAGACAAACGTTTTTGTTTCTGAGGAACTTCATACAACAAAAACCATAAAGCCAGCCAAATAAAACCAACAATTCCAGTTATGATAAAAGCCCATTGCCAGCCATATGTTTCTGCAATATGAGGAACAGTTAACGGAACTATAATGGCTCCAATATTACTCCCTGAATTAAAAATCCCTGTTGCAAGAGCTCTTTCTTTCTGTGGAAACCATTCTGCTGTAGCTTTAATTGCTGCTGGAAAGTTTCCCGCTTCTGTAACTCCTAAAAACACACGAGCAATCAAAAAACCTCCTGTTCCTGTTGCTAAAGCATGTCCAATTGCTGCTAAACTCCATAATCCTGTAGCAATGGCATAACCTAACTTCGTTCCTAATTTATCAATAATCCCACCAGCAACCAGCATTCCGAGTGCATATGCAATTTTAAAAGCCAATTCGATATTAGAGTAATCTATAACCTCCTGTTCGGGAGTCCAGTGAAACGCTTCTGCCAAAAAAGGCCTAAGGTAACTTATTACATTTCTATCCAGATAATTGACAGTTGTAGCAAAAAAAACTAAACTGCAAATAGTCCAACGGTATTTTCCTATTGCTTCATTAGCTTGATTCATGATGTGGTTTTGGTTTAGGTTGGTTAGTTAGTTTTGAGAGAACTTTTTTAAAGATCTGTAATCGGGCTGTATTTTGGAACTAATGTTTTCATTACAATCCAGCCTGTTAAATAACAAACTGCACAAATAGAAAATATGATAAAATATCCTGCCTCAATTCCTTTGAATCCCATAAAAACCATATTCGTATCTTTTGCATAATCAAATAAAACTCCAGATCCTTTATTAATTAAAGTAGATCCGATACCTCCTGCTAAACCTCCAATTCCTGTAATGGTTGCAATTGCTTTCTTTGGAAACATATCTCCTACTGTTGTAAAAATATTTGCAGACCAAGATTGGTGCGCTGCTCCCGCAATACCGATAATGATTACTGGAACCCAATAACTAATATATCCTAAAGGTTGAGCTACCAAAGCCAACAAAGGAAAAAATGCAAAAATCAACATTGATCTCATTCTTCCTTCGTACGGATTCATGCCTTTTTTCTCTACAAAATAAGTTGGAAGCCATCCTCCAATAATTGACAATAATGTAATCATATAAAGCACGAATAAAGGAAGAGCCGCTTCTGTAGAATCCATTCCGTAAACCGAACTTAAATAAGCTGGAGTCCAGAATAAGAAAAACCACCAAACACCATCTGTCATAAATTTACCAAAAGCAAATGCCCAAGTTTGTTTGTATTTAAAACAATCTATTAAAGACACTTTCCCTTTAGCTTCTGGTTTAAAACCAATTTTACTATCTACAATATCATCTTGTTGAATATAAGCAAGTTCTTCAGGAGTTACTTTTGAATGTCTTTCTGGCTTGTCATACATAAACATCCAAAATCCCATCCAAACAAATCCTAAAGCTCCAATGATGATAAACGACATTTCCCATCCAAAAGATTTGGCGATAAACGGAATTGTAATTGGCGCTGCCAAAGCCCCCACAGTTGCACCTGCATTGAAAATACTAGTTGCAAAAGCTCTGTCTTTTTTAGGAAAATATTCTGCTGTAGTTTTGATTGCTGCCGGAAAGTTTCCAGCTTCTCCAACTGCTAAAACGAAACGTGCAAAAATAAATAAAGCAACACTTACATTGATTACCAATGCGGTATCGCTTATTGTACTAATTATTTCTTTTGAACCATGAAAACCTACAAACCAGTCTCCCGTAATAATTCCCGAAGTTGCAATACCACAGAAAGCATGAAGACAAGCTCCAACAGACCAAATTCCGATTGCCCAAAGAAACCCTTTTTTTGTATCTAGCCAGTCTACAAATCTTCCAGCAAACAATAACGAAACTGCATAAAATATAGAGAACAAAGCTGTAATATTTCCGTAATCATTATTCGTCCAGTGAAATTCTGGTGCAATAAAATCACTCCATGTTAAAGAAAGTACTTGTCTGTCAAGGTAGTTGATTGTAGTTGCAAAAAATAACAATGCACAAATACTCCAACGGTATTTTCCAGTAGTTTTAATGCTTTGATTTACTGCAACATTTTCGGTTTGATTCATAGTAAGTTGGTATTATAGTTTTTGTAATTTTTGGTCATCTGAAATGCCTATATTTACTTCTTTCTAAAAATATTAAAATCAACAAATTAGCAATTTCGGAAACGAATAATGTAATCGATTGCACAAATATAGTTTTAAATCTCTAGAATCCAAATTAATTATATAAAAAATTATTTTAGCTATTTAAATAAACAAAATGCATAAAAAAAATAAAACAAAATTACACATTAAACAATATATTTGTTAAAAGCTAGCAGGTGAAATTCATCCTTTTTATGGGGTAAAAATTGTACTAAAACCTACTTCTTTGTAAACCGTTTTTAGCATTTTTTAATACCTTAAGCCATCGGTTGCAATTTTCACAACAAAACATCATAAACAACTATTAACCAAATAATTACAAAGCAAATTGAAAAATTTCAAAAAACAATCTTTAGGGAGAATATCGCTAAGCATTCTTCTTTTTTCTACTATGTTTTCACTACATGCACAAAATCAGGTAATTCCGTTGTGGAACAAAATTCCTGATGAAATTAAATCGGTTGATTATAAAGAAAAAGAAACAATAAAAGATGGAATAGTACAGAGTACAAGTCAGGTTTCAATACCTACTTTAAGTATTTTCATTCCAAAAGAAACAAAACCAAATCAAACTGCCGTTATTATTTGTCCAGGCGGAGGTTACAGCCACTTAGCTTTTGAAAAAGAAGGTACAAAAGTTGCAGAATGGTTTAATAGTATTGGAATAGCCGCTTTTGTTCTAAAATATCGCATGCCAACTGATTTAACAATGAAAAATAAAAACGTTGGTCCGTTACAAGATGCGCAGGAAGCTATTCGTTATGTAAGACAAAATGCAACAAAATGGAATATCGATCCAAGTAAAATAGGCATTCTTGGATTTTCTGCCGGAGGGCATTTAGCCTCAACCGCATCAACACATTTTGATGATAAAGTGTATGAATCAACCTATAAAGTAAGTGCAAGACCAGATTTTTCACTTTTGATTTATCCTGTTATTTCAATGGAAAATAATATCACTCACAAAGGCTCGCAAACTAATTTACTAGGAAACAATCCATCAGAAGAACTAATCAATTCATTTTCAAATGAAAAGAAAGTTACATCACAAACACCCCCAACATTTTTAGTTCATGCCACAGATGATACCGCTGTAATACCAGAAAACAGTATTAACTATTACCTAGCTTTGAAAAAAAACGGAGTTACAACAGAGTTACATTTATATGAAAAAGGTGGTCACGGATTCGGTTTAGGTGTAAAAGATACCAGCAAATTCTGGACTAAAGATTGCATTGAATGGCTTAAAGCCAATGGATACAACTAAAAAAAAGAAAGGCAAAACTTTTTCAAGCTTTGCCTTTTGATAAAAAAAAAAAGGAATTTAAAAAACCATTTTAATATTTTAAGCAGTAACTTCTTGTTCTGCGTTATTTTTCAATTTAGGAACAGGAATTGCTTTACTAGCCACTTTGGGCTTTGCAGCAGGCGCTTTCTTTTTACCAAATTTCTGTTTTCCCCACCAAATAATAAATCCTGTAATAGGTAAACTGGCAGAAATTAAACTCGCTAAAAAAGCAATAATTTTCCCTGTTAGTCCCAGAACACTTCCTACGTGAATATCGTAATTCATACGACGGATTTTGTCTGGAATATTGGCTTCTATATATTTTCCCGAAAATGGTGTTTTAATTGAGATTTCTTTCAAAGTCTGCTGATCAAAACTGTATCGATCCATATTATAGAAAGTATGTTTTTGTTTGTAAACAAAAGCACCTATTGGATCTGCAGGTTTTCCCGGAATACTAATTAAAATTCCTGCTGCCTGCGGATTTTCTTTTCTTAAATTCAACAAAACTTTATCAGCTGTTGTGATATTGAATGCTTTTACATTGGTTGTATCTGATTTTGGAGATTCGCGGTTTTCAGTCAGCGGTTTTCCTCCAGATGTTACCCAATACAATGATTTACTCCACCAGCCAAAACTCCAAACTAAGCCTGTTACAGCAATAAAAAACAAAAATATGCAGCTGTAAAAACCTAATACATTATGTAAATCGTAATTGACACGTTTAAAGCTCGCGTCCCACTTAATTTTAAAACTTTTATCAATGATGGATTTAATCCATTTTGTTGGCCACCATAAAACGATTCCTGAAATTAACAGTACAACAAAAATCAAAACAGCCACACCAACAATAGGTCTTCCGATATCATAAGGAAGCCATAAAGCACGGTGTCCATTTAAAATCCATCTAAAAAAATCAGGAGACTCTCCTCTAGAAAAAGTTTTTACATTTAATATTTCACCAGAATACGGATTCATATAAACACTTATAAAAGTTCCAGATCTTCTTCCGCCTTTGCGTTTTTCGCCCTTTCCTTTTCCTTTTTCGCCGGGTTTTCCTTGAGGTTTTAATTCAGATTTTCCTTTTTCCTGATTTTGAGCTAAATCTTTTTTACGCTCTCCTCTTTTATTTTCTCTTTTTTCACCTCTGCCTTTTTCACCTCTGCCTTTTTCGCCTTCTTCTTTTTTCTCTACAAAATAACCTACAATAGCCGCTTCATCTTTTGCTCCAAAAGTGACACTTGTAGCTTTTTTATCTTTCATTTTCTTATCTGCAATTGAAACCAATTGAGATGGCAATAAAAATGCTTCTTTCTGAGGTTTTACAAAACGCCAGTCTTCAATAAAATCTTTGATTTCATTTTCAAAAACATAAATACAGCCTGTAAGGCTGACAATTACTACGATAATTCCAGAGGCTAAACCGAGCCACAAATGCAGCCAAGCCATAATGCGCTTAAAAAGCGACTTTTTACTTTTTTTCTTAGGGGTATTAGGTTTTGGTTTTGAAAAAGAAAACATAATTGGATAGATAAATAGGATAAATAAAAAAAACCGCAAGTCCTCATAAAACAAGGACTTACGGCAAAAAAATATTAGTATTTTAATTTCTGAATAGCAGTAATTTGACCACCTTCAACTTTTAAACCTCTTGTTGCAACAGCTGTAGTTCCGTTAACTGTGTAAATCCAGCTTCCTTCTGGAGTATTTACACCTACAACAGCAGAATTTCCATCTTCTGTAGTAATGTTGTAACGGCTTGTAACAGAAGTTAACGTTTCAGGAGCATTTGTTACCCAAGTAAATGTTTGGTTGTAAACATCTGCAATAGCCATTTTAACTGCACCATTGTTTTTTCCAACATTTCCGTACATTAACAATAAGAATTTACCTTTTGAAATATAAGTTGTAGAAGAAATTTTGTATCCTCCAGATTTTTCTTGAACATTGAAGAAGTAAGATTTATCAAACTCTGTTGTTCCTTTTTTGATTTTTACAACCGCAGATGGTTTTGTAGAAGTCATCACAGCATTACTTGTAGCAATTGCTCCAGAGAATCCGTAAGCATCTCCATTTTCATCTTGGAATAATCCGTTTGTAAAGTAAGCTCCTAAATAACTTGTACGGTTATCTTTGATTACTTTCTCTAATTTAAGCTCCGGATAATTGTAAACCGCTACCCAAGTACTATCTGGATTTGCTGTTCCGAAGTTATCCAATCCGTCTCCTTTAATACTCATGTATGGCATAAATACTTTATCTCCAACTTGAGTTGCCCACGTAAAGAAAGCTCTCTCGCCATTACCAGCAAGTTTTTTTGTGTCTTGTTGCGCTTCACCAGTAATTAGCGATTTTGCCGCATCGATTTTATACATCATTGCAACAGATGTTGCACCACTTCTTGGAACTTTTACGGTTAAAATATCTTTATTTACAGCAGCAAAAACGTGTACAGTTTCTGCTTGGAAATCAGATTTTTTCTGTAGTTTACCTTCTGCAGTTAAGTTGTAAGTAGTAACAGCTCCTGGATTTCCTTGTCCGTATAATAAACTAAAAAAGTTATTTTCAGCAGTAATGTAATAACGGTACGTTCCGTCTTGTTCGATACCATTACCAATTGTACTTACTGTACCTGTTGTCACATCGTCTGCAGTTAATAAATAATCTGCAATTCCAACTGCTCCAGTAGTTGCTGTAATGATATATTTAGTTTTACCAGTATCGACTCCGCCTCCAGTTCCGTTACCTGAATTTTCGTCACTGCTACATGAGAATGTTGTAAAAGCTATAAAAGCTGCGAATAAAGCTAATTTGTTACCTCTTTTCATATTATTATGGATTTTAAAATTTTATTAATTTGATTTGGTGAAAAAATATCTGAATTTTATATAGAAAGCTCTACTTGGTTTTTGTAATGAAAAATTATCGTACAGCTTATTATCTAGGACGTTTTTACATTCTAAAGCAATATTATACTTACCATCTGCCATTGTATAAACTAAATTAAGATCATGATTGTACTGCACTGGAATTTCTAATTTCCCGTCTTTTACTCCCATACTTGGCCATGATAAATAATAAGTATGTACATAAAGAAGATTATAACCAACAGATAAATTATTCCCTTGTTTGAATACATCATTAAAAAATACGGTTGCATCAAGATTACCAAACATGTAGGGTATATTTGGAATTCTGTCTTTGTAGAACCAAGAAACTATTGTCTGTCCTGGCTCGTATTTAGTCATATTGCGGAGATTTTGATAAGTCATATTCAAACCGCTAGTAAATCTTTTTCGGTATGAATATCTAATTTCTCCATCTACACCATAATTGGTCATTTTTCCTAGATTTACCCAATAACTATCGACCTGATTATTAAACAATGTGTTACGAATAAAATCTCTGGCATCTCGATACATAAAGTTTGCATCAAATGTCAATGCATTTACTTTATTAAAGCTTGTTTGGTAACTTGCACCCAAATTATAGTTGTAACTTGATTCTGGCTTTAAATCGATGTTAGGTGCAACATTATCGTTTGGATTTCCAAAAAGTTCACGCGAACCTGGAAGACGGTAACTTTTTTCAAAAGAAGCTTTTATCTGCAAATTTTGTTTTACATAATAACTGCTTGCAAGTCCATATCCCAGCGTAGAAGTTCTATCTTCATATTTTTGATAAGCAATATCTCCTGCATTTCCACTTGGATTATAACTTCTTGAGTATTTAGTGTATAAATCGTAGTTTTTTAAGAATACAGAAGTACTCCATTTTTTATTATAATCGAATTTATAACCAAGACCTAAAATGTTTTTCTGTGTTTTTCTAGGCTGTTGATAAGCAATAGATTCAGGAACCAACTCATCTTCCTGCTTACGATCAAAAGTCGTAAAAGTATTATTAAGCATAAAAGAGTGACGTTCTCCTAAACTGTAAGTTGCATTGGCATTTACAATACCATTGTTATCACGCATTTTCATTAAGGTTCTTTGCTTTTCGCCTCCTTCTCCTGGATATTTGCGATAATCTCCAAACCAATTGTATTTAATAAATACCGTATCGACAGTTTGTTCTTCACCAAAATTGTAATTACCATTGACATTCACATTTAGACCTTTTGTAAACAAATCCTTTACTTGGTATTTAATGCTCGGCATTAGAATATTACCTTGTGTATAACGGCTTCCAAAAACAGCTTTCATTCTAGCACCAGTCTGAATTTCTGCTTTATTTTGTCCTCCTGTAAAACCAATCAATAATTTATCTGCGTATTTTTTTCCAGTAACACCAATATTTACAATTGCTGTTTCATTGTGGTAGGTATCATGAAATCTTCGAACTCTTGCATTTGGAAAATACTCACCAGTATATAAATCTGCTGCTTCAACATTTACCCAGTAATTATTATCTGAATAATTTTGAAACGCATTAATTTCGGTTGTAAAACCGCTTTTTGCAGTATATCCAGCATTGATAGCAGTTTTATGAGTATTAAATGAACCAAATGAATAAGAAGCATCTAAATAAGTTCTAGGTTTTGAATTGGTGACAATATTTACAGCTCCTCCCAAAGCATCACCTCCAAGCCAGATTGGCACTACACCTTTGTACACTTCTACACGATCGGCAAGGTTAATGGGAATATTATTTAATTGAAAAGAAGAACCAAAATTATCCATTGGAATACCATCAATAAAAACTTTAATCTGGTTACCCGAAAAACCATTAATAGAGAGTTCCGACTGAGAACCTACTCCACCTTGTTCACGAACACGAACTCCTGAAACTCTATCTAAAGCATGTGAAAGATCTAAGGTTGTATTGTGTAGTTTTTTAGCATCGATAGCAGTAACACTATAGGCTTGTTTGTTTACTTTGTCTGTCGCAGTACGTCCGATAACCGTCACGCTTTCCAACTCGTTTAATTCGCTGTCTAAACGAATGGATACATTGACATTATTACCAGAAGCTTCTATTGTTTTTTTGAAAGTTGAAAATCCTATCGCGGAAATTTTTAAAGTGTGTTTTCCTGATGGTACATTTTTGAAAGTGAAGTTTCCATTTTCATCAGAAATGGTACTTAAATTCGTTTTTTCGATAAAAACTGTCGCAAACGGAATGGTTTGTCCAGATTTTTCAGCAACTTGTCCAGTTACTGTAACGCCTTGATTTTGCTGAGAAAATGATAAGAACGAAAAGAAAAAAAATAAAATAAAATTTAAAAAATTTTGAGTTGACATATCTTTAATTAGACTAATTATAAATAAATTTGCTGCAAAAGTACCATCATCAACTAAAAAAAAGATAGGGAAAAACGGATTATTATTTTGTAAAAACGGATTAAATTTTGAAAATCAAAGCCACTCTTTTAACACCAGAAACTCCAATAATTAAAATTCAAATTGGAGATAAATATTACCCAAAAAGCATTTTAACGGAAGAAATTATTTCAATTAAAAATAAAGATTCTGAAAAAATAACAAGTCGCCATTTAATTACTGAAGGACTGGTTTTATTAGACACTCAAATGTATTATGACACTTCTAAAACTGTAACCTTTGAAATTGAAGAAGAATCTGTTGTAATGAATTTTATTTACACTAGTAACATAGAAACACAAATTGAGCAATTGGAAGGTGAAAAGTATTCTAAAGAAAATACTCATAATATATTTTACACCAATAACTTTAAAGCTACATTTACAATTCCAGCACACACTCAGATTAATTATTTGTCGATTATTTTATCTAAAGCGTTTTATTACAGCATAATAAATGAAGATTGGCAGCTTCATGAAAAATTTTCAAAAAATATTCTTCATAAAAAATCCAGTTATCTTGCTTCTAAATATCTTCCGTTTACGCCAGCAATACAATGGGTTACTCACGAAATAAAAAGCTGTACGCGGCAGGGCGCGTTGAAACGAATTTACATTGAAAGTAAAATCAAAGAATTGCTTATCCATCAGTTGGAAGCTATTCATACCCAACCTTCATCAAAAGAAAACATTGACAAGGAAGACTATAATAAGTTATTAGAAGCAAAAAAAATATTAGACACCGACTATCGAAACACACCTACTCTACCTGAACTTTCAAGAAAAATTTCATTAAACGAATTCAAGCTAAAAAAAGGATTTAAAGCTTGTTTTGGAACAACTGTCAAAAGCTATATCATTAAACTTAGAATGGAACATGCCAAGGAAATGTTTCAAAGCAAATCTGCAACGGTAAGTGAAGTGGCTTATAAATGTGGTTACAGAGATGTTTCACATTTTTCGGCTGCCTTTAAAAATTATTACGGATTCTCTCCTCAAAAATTCAAAATCAATACCGACATCCTTCAATTATGGCTCGTTGGACTTTCATTAATCTGCTAAAAAAAGGGTTTTAAAATTAGGTCCGTCGACTTAATCTTAAAACCCTAAAAAAATTAGACATTAATTGTACATAGCAAACTTATATACAAATACCCACGATCAAATGAATATGTCAATTTCAATGTAAAACGTTTCTCCAAAAACAGTTTTCTGTAAAAATTTAAATGACATCTAAAAAGGTAAAGAATGCCATCGTTTTCAAATTTTTACAGTTCAAAATTAGAATTCAAAAAACAGATTCCCTTACGGTTTTCCTCATTCAAGTGAAGTTTTTCACAACCTACCAAAAACAAGTCATTGATTAACAATGCATTAAAAAAATAACTTTAACATTATTTTAAACAAACAACAATCAATTTTAACATTTAAAGTGTAATAAACACACTTAAAAACAATGTTTCTTGTTCTAGATTAAGTTCTGTTTTTTTCTTGTCAACCTATATTTGCCTTATAAATTATTACGTTCTGTCAAAAACTGAAATTGAAATAGAAAGAAAACCTTAGAAACTAAGAAGCTTAGAAGCTCAAAACCTTTTCTTATTCTAGATTAAGTTGAAACAAAATTGGAACCAATAAATTTGCAAAGTAGATTACAAGTTCTGTCAAAAACTGAAATTAAAATAGAAAGAAAACCTTAGAAACTAAGAAGTTTAGAACCTCAGAATCTTTTCTTATTCTAGATTAAGTTGAAGCAAAAACGAAACTTATAAATTTGCAAAGTAGATTACAAGTTCCGTCAAAATTGAATGAAAAACAAAATGAAAAAAAACTAGAATCTCAGCGTCTTAGAGCCTTAGAATCTTAAAAACTAAAAAAAATGAAAACACTTGAATTCTTATTACTCGGAAAAAACGAAGCGATCCTGGCCATTTTACTTCGCCTTGTAAATGCTTATGAAGACTGGAACGCAGTCGCATTTGGCAACGAAAAAGAAGCTCAGGAATATTTTCAGAATCACAAAATCGACGTTGTTCTCTTAAGCTCCGGAATCGAAGATCATGTTGAAAAAGAGTTTACTTTATTTTGTTTAAAACAACAGCCAGACGTAGAAGTAATTGAACATTTTGGAGGCGGAAGCGGTTTACTAAAATCCGAAATTCTCCACAGATTACATCTAAAAGGAAAAATATAGGTACCAATATTTCTCTCTTTTAAAAATTCATTAAAAGCTTAACGAAAATCTTTGTAACGAATATCCAATTTTTAATAACGATATATCGTCAGGACAACTATTGCCTTTTCTGAACAACATTTTAAAAATCAAAACATTACAAACAAGGCATTTTATCTGAATGCAAAACACTGAAAATCAAATAATAAAAATATTTCAAACCCATTTAATTAACAACAAAATCAAATTATCATGAAAAAATTAATCCTTACAGCAGTTTTAGTATTAGTAACATTTATCGGATTCGCACAAAAACCAAGTCCAGCGCAATTGGATCCAACAAACCATACTTTAGTACTAATTGATTATGAAAGCCAAATGGCCTTTGCAGTAAACAACATTCCAATTGACCAACTTAGAAACAACACAGCATTAGTAGCGGGAGCTTCAAAAATCTTTAAAGTACCAACGATTGTAACAACAGTAGCAGAAAAATCATTCAGCGGACCTGTTTTTAAAGAAATCGAAGAATTTTATCCTCAAGCAACTTCAAACTATATCGATCGTACATCAATGAACACTTGGGAAGATATTCCAGCTCATAAAGCGATTGTAGCAAAAGGTAAAAAGAAATTAGTTTTTGGAGGTTTATGGACAAGTGTTTGTATCGTTGGACCAGCATTATCAGCTATCAACGAAGGTTATGATGTGTATGTAATTACAGATGCAAGTGGTGACATTTCTAAAGAAGCTCACGAAATGGCTGTAACTCGTATGGTTCAAGCTGGTGCTCACCCAATAACTTCATTACAATATTTATTAGAATTACAACGTGACTGGGCTCGTCAGGAAACTTACAAACCAGTAACAGATTTAGTTAAAAAATATGGTGGTGCTTACGGTGTAGGTGTTCAATACGCTCACGAAATGTTGAAACACTAAATAAATCTCTCATTCTGATAATCCTTAAAAAGGCTGTGTTAAGTCACAGTCTTTTTTTTACCCAAACCCAATTAAAAATACCACAATTATGAAACTGAATTTCAAAATTTTAGCTTTTCTTCTTCTTATTTCTCTTTCTATATTTTCTCAAAATAAAAAAGCTACACTTATTATTCATCACGCAGTAATTCACACTTTAGATAATAAAAACACTATAATTGAAGCTATGGCTGTAGCCGATGGAAAAATCCTTAAAACTGGAAAAAACAGCGAAATCTTAAAACTAAAAGATAAAAAAACAACAGTCATTGATGCACAAGGAAAAACAATTATTCCTGGAATATTCGACTCTCACATGCATATTATCCGTGGCGGAAGATTCTTTAATACTGAATTACGATGGGATGGTGTTCGTTCTTTAAAAAGAGCTTTAGCCATGTTGAAAGAACAAGCACAAAGAACTCCAAAAGGACAATGGGTTCGTGTTGTCGGCGGATGGAATGCGTATCAGTTTGAAGAAAAAAGATTGCCGACTTTAGCAGAAATTAATGAAGCAACCGGCGATGTTCCTGCTTTTATTCTTCACTTATACGGTTACGCTTATTTAAATAAATCAGGTTTAGCTGCATTAAAAATCGATGCTAATACACCAAATCCAAATGCAGGATTAATTGAAAAAGACGTTAACGGAAATCCAACAGGTTTATTGGTAGCTGAACCAAATGCTTTTATTCTGTACTCTACCCTTGCCAAACTTCCTGAATTAAGCGAAGACGAGAAATTCAACTCGACTAAACAATTTATGACCGAAATGAATCGTCTTGGTGTAACAGCAATTATGGATGCAGGAGGCGGATTTCAAAACTTTCCAGATGATTACGGAGTAACAAATGGTTTATGTAAAGACAGTGATTTAACGATTAGAATGCCTTATTATTTATTTGCACAAAAAGCAGGAAGCGAATTAAATGATTACACAAATTGGATGAAAACAGTTGAAATTGGTGAAGGCTGTCACGATGATCATCATTCAGATAAAGTAGAATATCATGTACAAGGCGCCGGAGAAAATTTGGTCATGAGCGCTGGAGATTTTGAAAACTTCGACAAACCAAGACCTGAATTGAGCCCAGCAATGGAAGGACAATTAAAAGAAGTTTTATCCTTATTAGTAAAAAACAGATGGCCGTTTAGAATTCATGCTACTTATAACGAAAGCATTACAAGATTCTTAAACGTAATTGAAGACATCAACAAAGAAACACCTCTAAACGGACTTTTATGGTTTTTTGATCACGGAGAAACGGTTTCTGTAGAAAACTTAAAACGCATTAAAGCTTTAAACGGCGGATTAGCAATTCAGCACAGAATGGCGTATCAGGGAGAAAGTTTCATTAAGAGATATGGAAAAGCCGCTGCTGCGAATACTGTTCCATTAAAGAAAATCTTAGAATTAGGAATTAAAGTGGGAATGGGAACAGACGGAACTCGTGTAGCAAGTTACAATCCGTGGGTTGGTTTATATTGGTTGACAACTGGAAAAACTTTAGGCGGATTAAAATATATGAATGATGAAAATATTGTAGACAGAACTACAGCCTTAAAATTATTCACTTACGGAAGCGCGGAACTCATCAATATTGAAAAAGACCGAGGAATTCTTACAGCCAACAAACTAGCCGATTTTGCGATTCTTTCTGATGATTACTTTACAACTTCTGAGGAAAAAATCTTAAACATCGAATCAAAACTGACAGTCGTAAACGGAAAAGTAATTTACGCTGACAATGACTTTAGAACTTTTGCCAACGAAAAACCAAAAGCAATTCCAGACTGGAGTCCAGTAAATTACTTTGGAGGATATCAAAAAAATTAAATAAAATGAAAAACACATTCTTACTATTGTTGCTTTTGGGAATCTTATTTTCTGCAAATGCACAACAAAAACCAGTTTTCCAAAAGCTGCGATATGAGGATGACTTCTCTTATCTAAAAGGCGATTCTACGAAAAACTTATACGAGAAAATCAAATATATTCCATTAGGAAAAAGCGATAAATTCTACGCTTCAATAGGCGGTGAAATCAGAGAACAATACTTCTACACCGTAAATGATAAATGGGGCGACGAAACTACTGGTGGAGATGGTTATTTACTTTCTAGATATTTATTAAATGTCAATGTTCGTTTAGGAAGATTTAGAACTTTTATTGAATTCCAAAGCAGTCTTGCCAACAGTAAGATCGATCCAAGTCCAGTAGATAAAAATGAACTAGATTTCCATCAGGCTTTTTTAGATATTGATTTAGTTCAAAACAAAGAACAGCAATTAACTTTTAGAGTAGGAAGACAGGAAATTGCATACGGTTCACAGCGTTTGGTTAGTGTACGCGAACGTCCAAATAATAGAATTGCTTTTGACGGACTAAAACTTTTCTTTAAAAACAAAAACTGGCAGACAGATGCTTTTTATTCGCATCCAGTTGCCAATAAACCTAGCGTTTTTAATGATGTTTTTAATGAAAAAGCCAAACTTTGGGGAAGTTATGCCGTAATTCACAAAGTGCCTTTTATTCAAAATATAGATTTGTATTATTTAGGTTTATGGAAAGACCGTGCTGTTTTTGCTAATGCAGTTGGTGAAGAAACCAGACATTCTGTTGGAACCAGAATCTGGAAAATAAAAGGAAACTGGAAATACGATTTTGAAGGATTATATCAATTTGGAACAATCAATTCACAGAACATTTCTGCTTGGACACTTTCATCAAATACCTCTTATACATTTGAAAACATCAAGTTCAAACCAGAAATTGGTTTAAAAACCGAATTTATTTCTGGAGATAAAAACAGTACTGATAATAAAATGCAAACCTTTAATCCGTTGTATCCAAAAGGCGCTTATTTTGGATTGGTTGGTTTAATTGGTCCGTCAAATTTGATCGACATCCACCCTTCTGTAGCTTTTGATTTAACTGAAAAATTAGGTTTTGGAATCGATTATGATATTTTCTGGAGAAGTTCGATCAACGACGGATTATACGCACCAAACATGCAGCTATTATATTCTGGAAAAGACACAACAGAACGTTTTGTTGGTACGCAGTTAATTGCCAATTTTGATTATAATTTGAATTCATTTTTAACCGTTTCTGTTGAAGGTGCATGGTTTAACGCAGGCGCATTTTTAAAAGAAGCCGGATCAGGAAAAGATTATTTTTATTCTGCTTTGACTGCACAATTTAAGTTTTAAATTTGTGTAAGTCAAAGTCCTAAAAATGGAGAAAAAGTATTCGGTTGTTTTTTATTCAGAATCAATAGTTGGTCCTGTTAAAAATATGAAAGACCTCTTAAAAAGTAAGGTCCCTAAGAATTGGTATAACAGTTGCAACTCTGAAGCACATATTACGATCTGCGAATTTACAATCGATGATTCAAAACTTGATTTCTACAAACAAAAGCTTTTAAAAATCGCCAACACATTTATTCCTTTTCAGGTTTCTTTAAATAGTTTTGGAAGTTTTCCAGCGAGCAATGCATTCTTTATTGCTCCAGATCATAATTCTAAAATTAAATTAGAATCCATAATGAAGAAAACACAAAATGCTCTTAAACCTTTAAAAATGTATAAGAGTTCAGAACCTCATATGTCAATTGGAAGAAAACTAACTCCCGAAAATCTCAAAATAGCTTCAGAACTTTTCACTACAATTGATTTGAAATTTTTATGTGATCAAATAGTTTTAAGAGAATTTGATCCTGTAAAAAAGCAGTTTTTTGTAATTGATACTTTTAAATTCGGAAGCAATCCTGAACCTGAGTTTGTGCAGGGAAGTTTGTTTTGATTTTTTCTTAACCGCAAAGACGCAAAGCTTGCGCAAAGTTCGCAAAGGTTATACGCATTGTATCTAAAAAACTTTGCGTCTTAGCTCCTTTAAAAGCCAATTCACCATACCAAAAAAACTTTGCGTGCTTTGCATAAACCTTAGCGAACTTTACGGTTAAACGCAACCTGAAACTTGAAACCTGCAACATCTCAAAACCAATCTTTATTTTTTTCGTATATTTGAATTTTACAATTCACTCCAATATGAAATCTCTAGATTCCTTTTACAAAGACATAACCGAAGGCTCTACTATTGAACCTAATTCTCTTCTTCCAAATGATATTCAGAAAGAGATTGGACACTTTAATGTTTTTGACATAAAAGAACTTTTAGAACGTCTCAAAGACAAACCGGGAATGCCTTATGACCGAAGAGCGTATTATAAAATCAGTTTAATTAGAGGCCACAATAAAGCAGAATATGCCGATAAAATAATCGAAATTGAAAAACAAGGATTGTTATTTGCAACACCCAAAATCCCATATAATTATTTACCTCAGGACACCAATCAAGGTGGGCAATTTTGTGTTTTCACCAGTGAATTTCTATCTAAAAACAAAAGTGGAATCGATTTGGACGAACTTCCCATTTTTGCTTCAGATGGATATCCCATTTTTCAATTATCTGATGAAGAAGTAGAAGAAGTTGCTTTGATTTTCAATAAAATACAAAAAGAAATCAACTCTGATTATATTTATAAATATGATTTAATCCGAAATTATGTAGCGGAGCTGATTCACTTCGGACAAAAGTTACAACCCATAACCGCTTTATACTCAAAGCATAATTCTGCTGCAAGAGTTTCTTCTTTATTTGCGGAATTGTTAGAAAGACAATTTCCAATTGAATCTCCGCGTCAGCGTTTAGAATTAAGAACCGCAAAAGATTTTGCGGCACGATTATCTGTACATGTCAATCATTTGAATAAGGTTTTAAAGGAAAACACTGGAAAGACTACAACCGAATTAATTAGTTCACGTTTAACAAACGAAGCCAAAATATTGTTGAAACAGACAGACTGGAACATCTCTGAAATCGCCTATTCCCTTGGTTTTGAAGAATTGGCACATTTCTCTAATTTCTTTAAAAAACAAACCACTTATACGCCTTTAGCTTTTAGAAGTTAATTTATTTGTTTCAGGTTTCAGGTTTCAGGTTTCAGGTTTCGAGAAACTTTGTCAAATTTGGAATTTGGTCCCGATGGCTATCGGGAGGAATTTCACAACTTGATTTGAATTTCGCAAACATCGGTTTGATATTTACAATTCTCCAGCACTGCTTCGTTTCTAACTTTGTCTCATCAAATTAAAAGATCGAAAAAGATGAATTTATCAAACAACAAAATTTTAATAACAGGCGGTGCAAGCGGTATCGGACTTGGACTTGCGGAACGATTTATTCAGGAAAACAATACCGTAATTATTTGCGGAAGAAGAGCTTCTCTTTTAGAAGAAGTAAAAGCGAAATTCCCAAAGATTATCACAAAAGTATGCGATTTATCTTTAGAAGAAGAACGCATTGCTCTTTATGAATGGACGGCAGCAAATCATCCTGATTTAGATGTTTTAGTAAACAACGCTGGAATTCAAAACTGGATGACGATAACGGATGCTGATTTTTATGAAAACATGAAAAATGAACTTACGACTAATATTGAAGCTCCTTTGCATTTAACTTCATTGTTCATTCAGTTACCATCACTTAAAACGGTAATGAATACCACTTCTGGATTGGCTTTTTCACCATTTGCAAGAGTACCGGTTTATTCGGCTACAAAAGCGTTTTTCCGTTCGTTTACACTTTCGCTTCGTCATTTATTAAAAGAAAAAAATATTGAAGTAATCGAAATTATCTCGCCAGCATTAAACACAGATTTAGGTGGAATCGGACTTCACGACGCACATCCGAGTGTAAGCAGTTTTATCGAATCTATTTTCGAACAATTGAAAGAAGGAAAGCAAGAACTGACTTTCGGAACAAGCGAAACCAGATTACACGCAAGCGCAGAAGATTTGAGAAATCATTTTGATGCAATGCATTCGAATTAAGCAAAATGTTGAATGTGAGATGTGAAATACAAAAAAAGATGTATCTTTTTAAAACCGAAAACATGACAAAAATTTCACATCCACATTTTCCATTTTACAACTAATATTTCACGTTTTACAAATTAATAATTAACCATTTACAATTAACAATTAAAAAGATGGCAGTAAATACAAAAATAGCTCTAGTTACAGGTGGTAGCAGAGGTTTAGGAAAAAATATGGCAATTGCAATTGCTAAAAAAGGATTGGATGTAATTATCACTTACAACAGTAAAAAAGATGAAGCTGACGCTGTAGTTTCAGAAATTGAGAGTTTCGGTCAAAAAGCTGCTGCTTTACAATTAAACGTTGCTGAATCAGGAACTTTTGATTCTTTCTATGAAAGTGTAAAAACTGTTCTGAAAGACACTTTTAACACAGATAAATTTGACTTTTTAGTAAACAACGCAGGAATTGGAATTCACAATTCTTTCATCGGAACAACAGAAGCTGAATTTGATCAATTGACTAATATTCAGTTTAAAGGTCCATTTTTCTTAACTCAAAAAGGACTTAACGTAATGAATGATGATGGAGGAATTGTAAATATTTCGACAGGTCTTGCAAGATTCTCTTTCCCAGGTTATGCTGCTTATGCTTCTATGAAAGGCGCGATTGAAACCTTAACAAAATATCAGGCAAAAGAATTTGGTGCAAGAAAGATTAGAGTAAATGTTGTAGCTCCTGGTGCTATAGAAACTGATTTTGGAGGCGGAGTTGTTCGTGATAATGAACAAATGAATCAGCAAATTGCTTCTGTAACAGCTTTAGGCAGAGTTGGTCTTCCTGACGATATTGGAGGTGTTGTTGCCTTTTTATGTTCAGAAGATGCTCGATGGGTAAACGCGCAGAGAATCGAAGTTTCTGGTGGAATGATGTTATAAAGTTTTTTAAATTTCAATTTATAAATTCCAAATTCCAAAATTCTAAATTAGATAATTAAACCTGACAGGCTTTAAAAACCTTTCAGGTTTATACTTGACATTTGAAACCTGAAACAAAATACAAAAACAAAACCCGATAAGCCTTAAAACTTATCGGGTTTGTTGCATTTCAAATAAAATTTGAATTAGTAAGCAAGTTTAATTTTTTTCGATAATTACATCGAATCCTCCGTCTTTATCAAACTGAATGTCGTAGAATTTGGAGTCTTTTGTTATTCCGACTTCATAGGTTGTTATATTTTTATAATCCACAACAAGTGCTATTTCGCGAATAGCTTTTGGTGAATAGTTTTTCTTTAGATACGACTGCGCTTTTAGCGGCAATTTATTTAAAGGAATCTGCAATTCATACGCTTTCATATTTCCTAAATTGTCGTAAATAGCTAACGCTTTTGTTTTAGCATCAACATTATATCGTGCTTCGTAACGAATTTCATCATTATCGTCTCCAACATATTCTTCGGACCAAACCGGAACTTTGCCGGGATATTCTTTTTCAAAAGCAAGTCTCACCTGTTCTGGCGGTGTTATTACTTTTTTCATATTGGTTCCTTCTTGTGCAAGTAGAAAACTGCTGCATAAAAAAGTAAAAATCAAAAACACGTTTTTCATAGTTTTATTTTTAAATTAAACTTTAAACAACGTATTAAAAGTACTACTTTTTTATGAAGTATAAATGAAGTACGCAAATTTTTTAAGAACGTATTTTAACTGTTTAGAATCACAATTCTAACTTCTTTAATCTATCTGTTAATTCTCTTCTATAGGTTATCCCGATTGGAATTCTTTCATTTTTTATGACGATGAAATCTTTTTCGGTTGCATCAATTTTATCCAAAGCCACGATGTAAGATTTATGAACACGCATAAAACTTTTCTCTGGTAGGCATTTCTCAAATTCAGTTGTGGTGATAGAAGCCAGATACGTTCTTTTTGTCGTGTGAAGTTTTACGTAATTTCCAAAACTTTGCGCAAACAAAAGTTGTTCTAACTCTATTTCTATAAAATAACCATCTACTTTTACACTAACAGAATGAATGATCTCCTCTTCTACTTTCCTTACATTTTCTGTTGCAAAAAAACGATCGATTGCTTTTAAAAACCTTGGAAAATAAATTGGCTTCAACAGATAATCAATTACGCCGTAATCGTAGCTTTCTAGGGCAAATTCAGAATAAGCGGTTGTTAAAATTGTTTTAGGATGCGTTGGCAGAATTTTTAGCAATTCCATACCTGAAATTTCGGGCATATTGATATCTAAAAACATTAAATCAACTGTGTTTTCTCTGAGATAATTCATCGCTTCGATTCCATTATAACCTTGAAAAACCAATTCTAACTGCGGATTCTGTTTGATGTAATTAGCCAAAACATAATGCGCTGCAGGTTCATCGTCTACAATAATACATTTTTTGGTTTCTCTCATCCTACAAACTTTTTAAGCTGTATTTCTAAATCTACAACATAGGTTTGTTTATCGTCCTGAATATCTAATTTATAGTCTTTTCCATAAATTAAATTCAGACGTTCAATCGTGTTTTTTAAGCCAATTTTAGTCGAAATCACATCATTTTTCTTCGGAATTGAATTCGTAACATGTAAACTCAATAATCCGTTTTCGACTTGAATATTAATTTTTACAAAGCAATTTTCAATAGCGCATGTTCCGTGTTTAAAGGCATTTTCAATAAATGCAATCAACAACATTGGCGAAATTTTATACGTGTAATCTTTATCAACTGTACTTTCAAAATTAATATCACAACGATAACCAACACGTTCTTTTTCTAACTGTACATAACTGTTAATAAACTCCAATTCATCTTCTAAGGAAACACATTGTTTACCATTACTTTCCAACTGGTAACGCATTAATTGTGACACTTTCATGATTAAATCTGGAGTTCTATCAGGAAATTCTAGACTAATTCCGTAAAGCGTATTAAATGTATTGAACAAAAAATGCGGATTTAATTGTCCTTTCAATGAATTCAATTGCATTTGATTGAACAATAAAGCCGCATCGGTTTGTTTTCTGTGAATACGATAAAACTTAAATACAATTATCGGACTCAGAATACAGACCAAAGTTCCTAAAACGCTTGCTAATTGATACGCGTAGCTTCTCTGATGTGAATTTTGATACAAATGACATTTGGTAAACATGTCGAGCATTGTCATTTCATAAAGCACAACAGAAAATACAAATACTCCAAAAAGCGTCAGAATAATGTAGGTGAAAGGTTTATTAGCCTTGAATAAAATGGGAAGTAAAAAGAAGCGGTTAAACTGGGCATGCATGTATAAAATGCAATAGAAAAATATACCCATTAAAATAGAAATGAATGAACTAAATAACATCCAATCATTTTTCAAGGTATAAATTGTAAATGAAAAAAGGACAACTGCAACTTCCTGCCACCATTTGTTATCCAATATGTTATCGATTTTTTTATTCATTCTTAATTTTAAAACAGACTACAAAGTACGAACAATTATTTAATTATTTTTTTCAAAAAATGACCAATTCAATTCGTCATTTACTAGTGCAGTACATCACTTAACCTGACTTTTATCAGCATAAGACAAATAAATTTGTTTCATCAAAAACACCTTTATATCACCTTGAGTTTATGTATTTCAAAAAAATTACCATTTTATTTTTATTGATTTTTGCCTCAACTGGTTATGCTCAAACCCTGTCTTTAAAAGAAGCAGTAAAAACAGGTCTTGAAAACTACGGTTCTATCCGGGCAAAAAACAATTACACCAATGCATCAAAAGAGACTCTAAAACAATCTCGTCGTGATTATCTGCCGAACTTAAATTTATCGGCACAGCAAGATTACGGAACTGTAAACGGACAAAACGGACCGCTTTACGGATTTGGAGGTTTAGGAGTTGCTTCTTCAGGTTTACCTCTTCCTGAACAAAACTGGAATTCGGCGTTTGGAGCGCTTTATTTAGTCAACATGAACTGGGATTTTTTCACTTTCGGAAAAACACAGGAAAAAATCAATTTATCTAAAATTGATGTTCAGGCTAAAGAAAAAGATTTGCAGCAGGAAAAATTCCAACAAGAAATCAAAATTTCGGCTGCTTATTTAAATTTATTGGCAAGCCAAAGATTACTGATTTCACAGCAAAAAAATCTTGCTCGCGCAGAAGTTTTCAAAAAGACCGCAGCTGCAAGAGTTAAAAACGGATTATTAGCAGGAGTAGATTCTACTTTGGCAACTGCAGAAGTTTCTAAAGCTAAAATTGCTTTAAATCTGGCTAAAAATTTCGTTAAAGAACAAAACAACAAATTAGTCGATTTAATGGGCGTTGCACCTCAGGATTTTGTTACAGATACTTTATTTGTAACACAGATTCCGAAAGAGTTAGTAACGAAAGAAACTGCAACAGACAGTCTTCACCCTTTATTACAATTCTATAAAACGAAAATCGATTACAGCAACCAACAGGTTAAATTGTATAAAAGATTTTATTATCCAACGATGAGCGCTTTTGGGGTTTTACAAACCAGAGCTTCGGGATTTGATAATACGTATGCAACCAATCAAAACGCCTTTACGAGAAATTACTGGGATGGCGTAAATCCAGATCGTACCAATTATTTGATTGGAGTTGGAATTACGTGGAATTTAACCACACCATTCCGTTCAAGCAAACAAGTAAGCGCTCAGAAATTTGTTTCTCAAGCCATGCAGGAAGAATACAATCAGGCTGACAGAGAATTAAAATCGCAACTGAATTTTGCCGAAGATAAAATCAGAATCACTTTGGAAAATTATGCCGAAGCACCAATTCAGGTTGATGCTGCAAAAAGAGCTTACCTACAAAAATCGACTTTATACAAAAACGGTTTAACTGATTTAACTGATTTAACACAAACGATGTATGTTTTAAATCGTGCTGAAATCGATCGAGATATTGTCAATAATAATGTGTGGCAATCGTACTTATTAAAAGTCGCTGCAACAGGAAATTTTGACTTATTTATAAATGAATTTTAATTATAAATCCTAATGAATTTAATACGTTTTGCACTCCGCAAACCCATTTCCATTTTAGTACTGGTTGCGGGTCTATTTTTCTTCGGAATTGGTGCCATCAAAGACATTAAGGTAGATATTTTACCAAAAATGAATTTGCCGGTTATCTATATCGCGCACCCGTTTGGAGGTTATACGCCAGACCAAATGGAAGCTTATTTTGCCAAAAACTACGTAAACGTTTTACCTTTCTCGAACGGTATCAAGTCGGTAGAAACTAAAAATATTCAAGGGTTAATGATTATGAAATTAACCTATTACGAAGGAACGAACATGGCTCAGGCTGCTGCCGAGTTAAGTGCGCTTTCGAACAGAATCCAAGCGGCTTTTCCTCCGGGAACACAGCCACCGTTTATCATTCGTTTTGATGCTTCTTCTCTTCCAATCGGACAATTGGTTTTGAGCAGTAAAGTAAGATCAAACAACGAATTACAGGATTTAGCCAACGTTTATGTTCGTGCTTCGTTTACCGCAATTCCTGGTTTATTATCTCCAGCACCTTTTGGAGGAAGTCCAAGAACGATTGAGGTTAACGTAGATCCAGATTTATTGCGTTCTCATAATATGACACCAGACCAAATCGTAGACGCGATTCGTTTGAACAACCAAACGGCTCCATCTGGAAACGTTCGTATGGGCGACAAAAACTATATTACGCCAACAAATAATACCATTAAAGAAGTTAAAGATTTTGAACAGATTCCGTTATTCAAAGGTGGTGTTCAAAACTTAAAATTAGGTGATGTTGCCTCTGTAAAAGACGGTGCCGACATTACAGCAGGTTATGCTTTAGTAAACGGAAAACGTTCGGTTTACATTAGTATCGCAAAAGCGGGAGACGCTTCAACTTGGGATGTGGTTCAGAAATTGAAAAAAGAATTGCCTAAAATTCAAAGTACACTTCCTGAAGACGTAAACATTACGTATGAATTTGACCAATCGGTTTATGTAATCAACTCGGTAAAAAGTTTGATTACTGAAGGTATTATTGGAGCGGTTTTAACGGGATTAATGGTATTGTTATTCTTAGGTGACCGTCGTGCAGCGTTAATCGTAATTATGACGATTCCGATTTCGATTATTTCTGGGGTTCTATTCCTGAAATTGTTCGGACAAACGATCAACTTAATGTCATTGTCAGGACTGGCTCTTGCGATTGGTATTCTGGTGGACGAAAGTACCGTAACCATCGAAAATATTCACCAGCATCTCGACATGGGAAAACCAAAAGCACTCGCCATTTGGGATGCCTGTCAAGAAATTGCTTTACCTAAATTATTGATCTTACTTTGTATTCTAGCCGTATTTGCACCAGCATTTACCATGGTTGGTATTCCAGGAGCGTTGTTCTTGCCTTTGGCTTTAGCAATTGGATTTTCAATGGTTATTTCGTTCTTATTGTCTCAGACTTTTGTTCCTGTAATGGCCAACTGGATGATGAAAGGACATGAAAAGCATGCACATGGTCCAGAAATTACAGATGATGAAGCTGAATTTAATGACAGTGGTTTAAGTCCAGAATCTGAGCAAAATCTTATTACGCAGAAAAAACACTACGTCGAAAGAGAAGATACTGATAATAACGGAAAAATTAGTGCTTTTGAACGTTTCAAAATTCGTTTCATGCGAACTTTAGATCGTTTGTTTGTTCATAAAAAAGCAACGACAATTATTTATTTGGTTGGTGCAACACTTTTGGCTGTTGTCTTCCTTAATTTCATCGGAAAAGATGTTTTCCCAAGAACCAATTCAAGTCAGTTTCAATTGAGAATGCGTGCTGTTGATGGAACGCGTTTGGAAAGAACGGAAGAACAAGCCAGAGTTGTTCTGAAAGAATTAGAAAAAATGGTTGGAAAAGAGCATATCGGAATTTCATCTGTTTATGTGGGGCAACACCCTTCTCTATTCTCAATCAACCCGATTTATTTGTTCATGGCAGGTTCTCACGAAGCAGTTTTCCAAGTGAGTTTGAAAGACTATGAGGCAGACATGGATGATTTTAAAGATGAGTTTAGAGCAAGACTGAAAAAAGTATTGCCAGATACGAAACTTTCTTTTGAGCCAATCGAATTGACGGATAAAGTTTTAAGCCAAGGTTCTCCTACTCCAATTGAGATTAGAGTTGCCGGAAAAGACAAAAAGAAAAACGAATTGTATGCTACTCAAATTGTAGATAAATTAAAAGCGATTTCGTATTTCAGAGACGTACAAATTGGTCAGCCAATTCATTACCCAGCAATGAATATTGATATTGACAGAACGCGTGCTGCTGAATTAGGAGTAGATATGAATGATATTTCTCGTTCGTTGGTAGCTTCGACCTCATCTTCTCGTTATACAGAAAAAAACAACTGGGTTGATGAAAGAGCTGGATTATCGTATTCTGTTCAGGTTCAAGTGCCTTTAAACAAAATGAAAAGCAAAACTGATATTGGTGAAATTCCAGTATTAAAGAATTCGCTTCGTCCTGTTTTAAGTGACGTTGCTAAAATTACACCTGGCTTTGTAAGTGGTGAAAATGACAATTTAGGGGCCATGCCATACATTACCGTTACGGCCAACATCTACCAAACCGATTTAGGTACGGCATCAAAAGATGTGAGCAAAACAATTAGTTCATTGGGCGAATTACCTCGTGGTTTATTTATCACGCCAATCGGATTAAGTACTGTATTGACGGAAACATTAAGCAGTTTACAAACGGGGTTATTGGTTGCCGTATTCGTAATCTTCTTAATGTTGGCCGCTAATTTCCAATCGTTCAAAGTTTCGTTGGTAATCTTAACAACGGTTCCTGCGGTAGTTTTAGGATCATTATTAATGTTAACACTAACTGGTTCAACACTGAATTTACAATCATACATGGGAATCATCATGTCGGTTGGGGTTTCTATTGCCAACGCCGTACTTCTGGTTACTAATGCCGAACAATTACGTAAAATAAACGGAAACGCCTTAGAATCGGCTCGTGAAGCAGCTGCGTTGCGTCTTCGTCCAATTATCATGACTTCTGTTGCGATGATTATGGGTATGTTGCCAATGGCAATCGGACACGGCGAAGGAGGAGATCAAGTTTCTCCGTTAGGAAGAGCGGTTATCGGTGGATTATTATTTTCTACTTTTGCCGTATTATTGATCTTGCCGCAAATATTTGCATGGGCACAAGAAAAAACATCGACACAATCTGTTTCTTTAGATCCTGAAGACGAAGAAAGCATCCATTATATCTCATCATTAAAACCAAAAAATGAAAAGTAACATTATAAAATCATCTGCATTATTATTTACAGCATTAGTTGTATTAAGCGGTTGCGAAAAGAAAAAAGAAGAAACTGCAAAAGTAGAAATCGAACCTAAAGTTGAAACTTTCCTTTTATCGAAAGAAAAATTAACAACAGAATTGCGTTTACCAGCTGAATTAACCGGTTTCCAACAAGTTGATTTGTATGCAAAAGTGAGCAGTTTCGTAAAAACTTTAAAAGTTGATATTGGAACTAAAGTAAAAAAAGGACAACTTTTAATTGTTTTAGAAGCGCCAGAAATCAGTTCGCAATTGGCTGCTGCTGAATCTCGTTTGAAATCTATGGAAGCGATTTACGCAACCAGCAAAAGCACGTACAACCGTTTGTACGAAACCAGCAAAGTAGAAGGAACAATTTCTAAAAACGATTTAGAAATGGCAAACGGAAAGAAAAATTCTGATTACGCACAATACCAAGCTGCAATTGCGGCACACAAAGAAATTTCGATCATGAGAGGTTATCTTGAAATTCGTGCTCCTTTTGATGGTGTTGTAGCGGCTAGAAATGTGAATTTAGGAACGTTTGTTGGTCCGGCAGGAAAAGGTTCAGATTTGCCTTTATTAACGATTCAAGAGCAATCTAAATTACGTTTGGCGGTTTCTGTTCCAGAATTGTACACAGGATATTTGCATGCAGGAGACGAAATGAGTTTTAATGTAAAATCGTTACCAGAAACTTTTACCGCTAAAATTACCAGAATGTCTGGCGCTTTAGATTTGAAATTACGTTCTGAAAGAGTTGAAATGGATGTTCACAACACCAAAGGAAATTTATTGCCTGGAATGGTTGCCGAAGTTTTATTACCGCTTAACGCGAAAGACAGCACGTATGTAGTTCCGAAATCGGCAGTAGTAAGTTCTGCAGAAGGAATTTATGTGGTAAAAGTAGTAAACAAAAAAGCAACAAGAGTTGACATTAAAAAAGGAAGAGAAATCGAAGATAAAATCGAAATTTTCGGTGACTTGAACCCTCAAGATAAACTGGTAAAAATCGCCAGCGAAGAAACTAAAGAAGGCGATATCATAAACGAATAACCTGCGTTTAGTCTTCTTTTTAGTAGATTACCAATTACTGTACGCATTCTTCGGAGTGCAAATCTAAAATTTGCCTTAGGACAGTTCCTCTTTTTTGGAGGGACTGTTTTTTTTTATTTTAATAATCAGGTATAAATACTTATACATTTCGTTTGACTAATTGATATTTTTGATAACTGATGGACTAATCTCTACGCACATTACGGTTTTCCATAAAATCTTTATTAACCAAAATATTAAATTTGAAAAAATATAACCAAAAATAAAATAATAAAATGTCAAAAATGTTTTTCAATAGGTTACACCTTACCATTAGTGATAACCGCCCAAAGCAACCTTTTATTGTTGATGGAATAAAGAACGTAGCATCCGAAGGATTTAATAATTATTCATACAAAATAGTTGAAGTAGAAGTTAAAGGACCTTACATAAAAGGCTATCTTATAAAATATGATCCTTATGGGAGAGGCGAAGTTTTAGATGAAACAACTGGTACTGTAAAAAAAGGAGGAATGGTTAATAATATAGTTGCAAGATCTCTTTTTGTTGTCAATACAGATGAAATGGTTATTGCTTTTGAAGAAGTTAAAAATGTAATTTCTAAAACTATGTTTGTTAGAATTTTTACAAACCTTTTTAAGAATAATCATAAAGGACAGATCTTTGATTTTTTTATATCAAGCATCAGTGAAAAATATTCTTTTATTGAAAAAGCAAAAAAACTTACCAATATTAAAAGAGTCACTATAAGATTAGTTCCTTCAAATCCTAATAATGCAGATTTATGGAGAGCAACTGATGAAAGGATGCGAGAAAATGGAATAACTAAATATAAGGAAATTCAAGAATCTTCAAGTGATTCTGGTATTTCACTAGATGATGAAACAATTGCAAAAATGGCAATGTCTGAAGATGGATATGGCTTTGCTGAGGCTAGCGGATCTGATCAACATGGAGAACCAATAACAATTAGTACTGCTAAGAAAAATCAAGATATTACTCACATATTGCCATATTCTATTGAAAAAAGTGGATTTGATAATATTATAAAATATTTATCTAGTACTTTTGATAAAATTAAGAAAAGAACAAATCATCAAGAATGAGACGTGTAAAATCATTTATATACTGTTGGGATTTCGGAATTGCATTTTTTGTAACTCTAATAACATATTATTTTCTTCCCGATTATATAAATATGAAATTTACATTATCATTTTATAATGTTGCAATGACTGTTTTGTCAATAATTTTTTCATTATTTTTTACAGCAATGGCTATCATAATGTCCTCTTCAGATAATGATTTTATTGAATTTCTTGAAGAAACAAAAACCTTTACTGAATTACTTTGGTCATTTAAAATTACGCTCTTATTTCTTTTTATGAGTTTAATTTTGTCTATTATTTTATATAGCGGTACATCTTACTGGTTAGAGAGCTACAATGAAGATTCTTGGCTTCAAAACAAAACACTTCTTTTAATTTTAGAGTTTTTATTTCTCTATGGAATGTTTGCAACATGGTTTTGTATAATGGATACTATAAAATTTTCTAAATATCGTTCCATATATCTATCCAAAAAAAAATAATGAAATTGCAAAAAACCTGGGAAAGCATGTCAAATTGGTTTGAAAATAATCAGACAAAATCTGTTATATTATATACTTTGATAATTTTTGGTTCAACTTGGGCGTGCTATCGTTACATGTATGAGGATAGTAAATTAGAGTTGTATAAAGCACAAATTGAATCAAAACAAGTAGAAATATCTCAATATCAATCAAGAATTGAATTTTTAGAAAAGAAAAACTCAACCTTAGAAGTAACTCTAAAAGAGTTTGAAGATTGGAATTCAAAAAGTGAGAATCCAAGTCTTTTTTACAAAACTAAATTTGAGGAAATCGCAAGTCTAAAACAGAAATATAAAAACTCTATCGCTTTAAATTCTATTTCAGAAGATTCTATAGTAAAAATCTCAGATAATAAAATTAAAGAAGTTTATCCAATAAATGTAGTAGTTAGAAAAGGTAACACTTATATTAATGATGAAGAAAAAATTGTAATTGCTGTAAATGATATTGATGTTGATGGAAAATGTAATTTAATATTGAGTATCGGAAATAATAAGAATGAAGATTATAAAAATGTAAAAGTTGGAAAAATATTTTCTTA
>NZ_DASWYK010000144.1:0-4790 GCF_036405015.1 Flavobacterium sp.
TTTTAATTTGAAAAAAATCAAAAGTCTCATTCATCTTGTAATCCTTCTGTTCTCCTTTTTCAAAAACTACTTTTTCAATTTCCCAATAACCATTTAATTTAGCAATATCTGCAGGTTTTATTTCCTGTTTGCAGCTCACAAACAAAAGAGACAAGACCAAAATCATAAAAGTGTTTTTCATATTTTTTTATTGTATTAATAAGAAGCAAAAACCTGCTGTCCGCTGTATCTTTTGCTTTTTAAAGAAAAAAGCAAAAGGATGCCGCTCCCATCAGGGCTAGCGTTTCAGTTTTCAAAAGAAATTTTTGTCGGACTACAAAGGTAGTTTTATAATCATCAAAAGAAACAGTTTATTCATTAATTCTTTCATTAAAAAAGAACATTTTATTGGCCAAAAACAACAATATCACCTTATTTTAATAACATAAAAACTTATTAAGGCTAAAATTAGATTAGAATTTAAAGATCTTTATCCCGTAATTATCCAAAAGATTAAACTTCTATTTCTGAATTAAAAATGAAAAATATAACGATCATACTATTAAGTACAATCCTGCTATTTTTTAAATGCGGCAAACCAACAGAACCTAAATGCAAGCATAATCATTCAGAATTCAAAAAACCACTTCATCTTACACTAGCAAATACAGAATTACAAGATAGCCTTACAACAACAAAAAATACTCTACAAACTTCACCAATTAAAATAACAAAGGCTACATTACTCAAAAACAATTACTCAGACCATAAAGACATTACAATAACATTTAAAAACCTAGGAAAAAAAACTATAAAAGCAATAAAATTTGAATGGTTTTGCTCAAATTCATTTGACGAACCAGCAAATGGAAGATATTTTTATGGAAAAGGGAGATTTACAGAAAATTCCATCCATTTATTAAAACCAAAACAATCAAAAACTGAATTCTGGGAAGATTTTTCTACAGACGCAGATAAAATTATTGAAATAAGGCCATACTACATTGTTTTTACTGACGGAACAAAATGGGAACTTAACGAGGAGCTTAATCATGTATCATTAAAGAGTTTAGAAAAAAAATAATTCTAGAAGGAATTAAACTATTTAGCCTATTTTTGGTCATACCCCAAACCAAAAAACAAAAACATGGCCAAAACCTTTTATGTCATAGTAATTGCTCTATTATCTATAAGCTGTACTAAAGATTCAACAGAATCTGACACAACACCATCAGAAAGCATGTATTTCCCACCTGTAACAGGAACAATCTGGGAAACAAAATCAATAACTGATCTAAAATGGAATCAAAATGCTGTCCAACCTCTTTTAGATTATCTCGAACTCAAACATTCCAAATCTTTCATTATTTTAGTAAACGGACGTATTGTTCTGGAAAATTACTTCAACAACCATTCCGCCAGCATAAACTGGTATTGGGCTAGCGCAGGAAAAACACTAACCTCAACCGTTACAGGAATCGCTCAACAAGAAGGATTACTAAATATAAACAATAAAGTTTCTCAGTATTTAGGAACAGGCTGGACAAGCGAAACTTTAGCACAAGAAAACCTAATAACATGCAAACATCTTTTAACTATGACATCTGGCCTTGATGACGCTACAGACGATGTAGATCCGCAAGATTTAATATACAAAGCAGATGCTGGAACACGCTGGGCATATCATAATGTTTATGTAAAACTGCAAGATGTAATCGAAAAAGCGAGTGGGCAAAGCTGGTCAAACTATTTCAACACTAAATTAAGAGACAAAATTGGCATGAATGGAACTTGGGTTCAACTTGGCGTAAATAGCGTTTACACCAGCACAACAAGAAGTATGGCTCGTTTTGGACTCTTAATGCTAAACAAAGGCAAATGGGAAAATAATGTAGTTTTAAACGAAAATTATTTTAGTGAAGCCACTTCAACTTCTCAAAATATCAATTTAGGATATGGTTATTTATGGTGGTTAAACGGAAAAACATCTTATCATTTACCACAATCGCAACTCACATTTCAAGGTAGTGTAATTTCAACAGGTCCAAGTGATATGTTTATGGCTTTAGGCAAAAACGATCAGAAAATCTATGTAGTTCCAAGCAAGAAAATGGTCGTAATCAGAATGGGAGATGCAGCCGATAATGTTAATCTGGCTTTATCTGATTTCGATAAAGTTTTATGGGAGAAAATCAATGCTTTGTATCAATAATAACAAAAAATGGCATTTAAATTAATTGCCATCCTTTACTCTTTAAAAAGCTTTTGCAGTCGTTGCAGAAGCTTTTTTCTTGATCAAATGGATTGCCACCTTCGGCATCACGCATTAAACAAGTTTTTATTTTACAATGAGGCAATCCTTCTGTGTGCCCCAATTCATGTAAAACCAACTTGTAAAATTGCTCATTTTTATTTTTTCTGGATAATCTAAAATCAGATACAACACAAGCTTTTCCTGGCCTGTAACCTAATCCCATTATTCCCCAGTCTTTAATTCCGTTTTTGGTTGTACTAATATCAGAATGAGACAATCCAACAATGACAGAATCTTTACCAATGTTATTTTTTAGATTTTTAATAATACTATCAGCACGAAATCTATTTCTAGGTTTATAGAAAGATCCTTCGGGAAACTCAATATTTCCCAACAAAACAACTTTCGGATTAATCGCTTTAATTTCAACAAAAACCTTTTGAGCTTGCTTCTGCTGAAAATCGCCTAAAGGCTGAATAACGATAACTTTTTGAGCTTTAACCTCATTTTTACTATTTCTATCTACACAAGAGAAAAGACTAAATAGCAAAAACAAAAGACAATATTTCATAAATCTCAAGCTCAAAAAATTATTTTTTTTTCAACTATCGATTATTTTTTATTCTTTTAAGAACTCCTAAAAAGAACAAAATCACTCCAGCCACCATCAAAATATAATAAATTGAAAGGCTATCCTTTTTCAATACATTTGCCAAAGCTAAACATACAATACTCGCGAAATACAGAGCCATCGAAGAGATGTTTTTCAAAGATTCAAAATTCATGGTATTTTATTTAAAGAAGCTGTCAACGAATTCATATTTATTGAAAACTTGTAAATCTTCAATTCCTTCACCGACACCGATATATTTTACTGGAATCTGAAACTGATCCGAGATACCAATTACAACTCCTCCTTTTGCAGTTCCATCCAATTTAGTTACCGCTAGCGAAGTAACCTCTGTAGCTGCTGTAAATTGTTTTGCTTGTTCAAAAGCATTTTGACCTGTAGAACCATCCAAAACTAAAAGTACATCATGTGGCGCATCTTCAACCACTTTCTGCATAACACGTTTTACTTTTGAAAGCTCATTCATCAAATTGATTTTATTATGAAGACGTCCTGCTGTATCAATAATTACTACATCTGCATTTTGAGCAACAGCTGACTGTAAAGTATCAAAAGCAACAGAAGCTGGATCGCTTCCCATATTTTGTCTCACAATTGATACCCCAACACGATCTGCCCAAACTTGCAATTGATCAATTGCTGCCGCGCGAAAAGTATCTGCCGCACCCAAAACCACTTTATGTCCTGCTTTTTTAAACTGATAGGCTAATTTTCCAATGGTAGTTGTTTTTCCAACTCCATTTACTCCCACAACCATTAAAACATAAGGTTTTTTATCTTTCGGAACTTCAAATTCAGTTGCTTCACCAGTGTTTGTTTCAGATAACAAAGCTCCAATTTCATCACGAAGAATCTGATTTAACTCATCTGTTCCTAAATATTTATCTTCAGCAACACGTTTTTCAATTCTCTCAATGATTTTCAATGTCGTATTTACTCCAACATCTGAACCTACAAGAACTTCTTCCAGATTATCTAAAACATCGTCATCAACTTTAGATTTTCCAGCAACGGCTTTGCTTAACTTCGAGAAAAAAGTAGTTTTTGTTTTTTCAAGACCTTTGTCTAAAGTCTCTTTTTTTTCGGTAGAGAATAATTTTTTAAAAAAACTCATTTTTTGTAGATTATTAGATTTACTAGATTTCATGATCTTCAGTCAGGAAATCCAAATCTTTAAAGAAAGTGCAATTGTTTTTCAAAAAACAGTCAATTGTTACGATTCTTTAAATTTTTAGACAAATATAGGTAATAAAAAAGCTACTTCCGAAATGAAAGTAGCTTTTCTATATAATGTAATTGTAATTATTTCTTTTTCAAGAATTCATCAACTTCTTCAGGAGCCATAATAGATTCTACGAATGTATATGCACCAGTTTTAGGAGATTTTACCATTTTGATGGCTTTTGACAATCTCTTAGAAGCTGTTTGTAACGATGCTACGGTTTTCTTTGCCATGATTCAAATGTTATTGAACTTTTCATAAAACTCGAATGGCCAAACCATTTGAGATTTATAAAAATCTCTAATTATTACTTAATTTCTTTGTGAACAGTTACTCTTTTCAAGATTGGATTAAATTTTTTAATCTCTAATCTATCTGGAGTATTTTTTTTGTTCTTAGTTGTAATATATCTAGAAGTTCCTGGAACACCAGAAGTTTTGTGCTCAGTACATTCTAAAATTACTTGGATTCTATTACCTTTCTTTGCCATCTTGCTATATATTTATTTAGGAAAAGATTATTTGATAAATCCTTCTGACTGCGCTTTTTTCAAAACTGCAGTGATTCCATTTTTATTAATTGTTTTTATCGTAGATGCTGCTACTCTAAGAGTAATCCATCTATCTTCTTCTGGAAGATAAAAACGCTTTTTAACTAAGTTTACAGAAAACTTTCTCTTAGTTTTGTTCATAGCGTGAGAAACG